>JBBTCY010000233.1:0-3430 GCA_038043005.1 Pseudomonadota bacterium | reverse complement strand
CAAACGACTGGAACAAGTGGTCAGCTTCACAAGATTTCACTCTTTGCCGAGAAGCTTGGTGAGGGTTACTACGCCTATCGCATGAATCAGCATATTATTTCCGACATGGATGGCGGTAATGCAACCGACGTGACTACCCGATATTCCAGTGCGGCGACAATACCAGGACCTACCATTGTCATTAATGAAGGCGATGAAGTTGATCTTAAACTGACCCATCATTTCAATCCTGAATCAACGGCTGAAGAACAAGTCAGTGTGCATGTCCACGGTGTTCATTACGATATTCTGAGTGACGGTACGCTTGAATATATCAACCTGTTTAAGGATGAGAGTGCCACCCCGACACTTTTCTATGAATATCGCTGGGTTGCCGCACCCGGTACAGCCGGTACCTGGACCTACCATGATCATAATATGATCAATCACAATGGCGCTGAGGATAAGGGATTGTTTGGCGCAGTCATCGTCAATAAAAAATCCAGCAATGTCGACATCAATCTTGGTGGACAGAAAAACTCGGTTCCCCTGTCAAGCATACAAAAGGATTATGTACTCTATATGCTGGACGATACCTTCGTCGGTACTGAAATTGACAGTGCAACCGGCCAACAGATTTATCTGGGCGTCAATCCGGCGTTTAGCGCACAAAAAGACACCAATGTTCGTTTTCATATCATTGCACTCGGTACCAACCTGCATACATTTCAGTTAGCCAATTATGGCTGGATTGATCCGGGTACCAGTAACGTTATCAGTGAAAAAGCACTGGGGCCTCTTGAGAAACATGTGTTTACTGTGAAGGCTGATGCCAGCTCGACCTATAAAGACACAACGCTTTCAAGTAGTTTATTGGGTATAAAAGGCAGTTTTAATGTTCACCCATAATAGCCGATCACTGCAAAAGGATAAAAAAATGAAACCGAATAATTTTAGAATACCCGCTGCATTTGTATTCCTGATTGTCTTGATGTTTGTTTCTACTGGAATACTGGCAGCCACCCATGATATTCATTTATCTGCCGAAACGCTTCCCAATGGCCAGTTTGCATACAAAATGCTCAGCCATACCAGCAGCGAAGGCACCACACCGACCTACCCTGCCGAAGCAACCATTCCAGGCCCAACTGTATTTGTAAAAAAAGGGGACGTTCTGAATGTCTCATTGACTAACAATACAACCATCAATGTTGGTTTAACGCTTGGTGGTATTGAAGCCACACCCGGCAATACAAAAGACTTCTCTTACACAGCAGATCAACCAGGCACCTTTGCATACTATGATGCAGGTTCTCATCTGCTGGGTTTATTTGGCGCTCTGGTTGTCGACAAAACAGATGATACAGTGCAAAGTCTGGTTGAAGAAGGTGGCGTCATAAAAACTGTTAACAAATCAGAACTGACAAAAGAATTTGTCATGTTCATGGTTGGCTCGACATTCTGGGGTACCGAAATCAAGAATAATACCCAGACACCCTTATGGACCAACCCAACATTAGGTGCTTTGAAGGATGATGTAGTGCGTTTCCACGTACTGGCAGTCGGTCCCGGACATACGTTTCACCTCCATGGTCATCGCTGGCCTGATGAAACGGATTTCACCGGCATGAGCGTCAATCCCAATGTTATTGATGTGAAGTTAATGCCGGCCGGTAATGCAAGTCACTCGTTTACTGTCAGAGCAGGCACTGGTGTAGGAACAGGTTACTGGCAGTATCATTGCCATCTGGTTTCCCATATGGAATCAGGCATGGCAGGCAAATTTCACGTCATTGATCCACAATCCGGCGGTTCCGGTAACAGTATTGCCGGTGCTTCTCCAAGTGGCGCAATCTACGGTAATTCTAGCAATGACCCCGGTTTAGTTACGTTTGAGATTACCGATGAACCCGGTAGCTGGTTTAGAAGTGCACGTGCCAATACGATCTTCAGCATCACTGAAAGCACAAAATCGCTTGAAATCATCCCACCAGGCAGCAGTGTCCATTTCATCATGTCAGAAACCAATGGTGTACATACTGTCACCAGTCTGTTATGGCCAAGTGGTGCCAACGATCCGGCACTGGGTGATCCGTTTACCATGCCGTTCAGCCAAAAACCAAGGCTTATCGGGGTGGTGCGATTGTAAAACTGGATACCCCCGGATTGTATGTATTCACCTGCAAGATACATCCCTATATGTTTGCCGGTGTCATTGTTGATGACCCCAATACTGATGGCCTGGATCTGGGAGAATCTATTGATCTGGTAACGGGCGTTAATGGTTTGCCAACTATCAGTGATCTGGCTACGCGTCTGGTCAGAACATTCTTCGTGGCCACTTCACCTACCAACTGGCAGGATTACACATCATCAGCACTCTGGCATCCAAAATATGCCAATGTACCCGTTAGAATTACCGGTGGTGCAGTGGTTAATTTAAGAGATGTACTGGAAGCCCGGTACGGACAGAATGTACAGTTGGCCAGCCTGTTTAATCCGACAACACCGGGGGTTGGTGAAGTATGGATCAATACCCAGTTTGAGAAAACTGCCGGCAAAACAAAACCCGGTACGATTACGGTTCTGAATGCTACCGACTGGTCAATCAAGGGAAAGATAGCCCTGCCACAAATTAATATGAATAATCCACATAATATGTGGAGTAACAGGGATCAATCCATCATCTACCAGACGCAGTGGTTTGATACCAAATTGACCCTGATTAACCGTACAACAGGCGCTCTGTTACACAATATCCAGGTCGGCGATACGCCTTCCCATGTGATGACGATACCAACGACCGACGATATTACAGTCGCAATTAACGGAGAAAATGGTGTCATCAGAATTCCGGCAGGAACAACCACGCCGGATGTGATGATGGCAACCCAGAAACCTGGGCAGACACCAGCAAATCCACATGGTCATTGGATTACACCGGATGGAAAGATCATCACGCCAAATATCAATACCAGTGATGTTGGAATCTACAATAGCGATAACGGCGCAATCATTGCAAGACCTCAAACTGGCGGTGTTTTCCCGGCAGCTCCCCATCCGATTGCAATCGGTATGGGCATCGATAAAATCTATGTCTCCAATCTGCTGGATCACTCCATTAATGTGATTGGTGTAGACGGTACATTGATTAAAACGATTGCCCTGCTCGCCGATTATGATCCGATCAGTCCTACCGGTCCGGATACATTAAAGGATCGGGATGGAGATGGATTGGTTACCGCAGGTGTTTTACCCATTCAAACCCCGGTTGATCCAACAGGACGGGTTGTTGTCACGGCCAATACAGGCGGTACCATTACCATTATTGATACATCCGTCGACAAGGTCGTTGCCATGCTGCCATGCGATCCTGGTTGTCATGGTGCCAACTTTGGTGCCAAACAAGGGGGCGGTTACTATGCGTATGTGACCAGCAAGTTTTCTAACC
>JBBTCY010000232.1:0-7906 GCA_038043005.1 Pseudomonadota bacterium | reverse complement strand
GGACTTCCGAATATTCATTACCCAACACTTTTTTGGCAAAACGAGTAAATTTTTCTTTATCATTGTTGGTCTTGTCCAGTGCATCCACTAATTCACTAAAGAATTTCACAAAATTTGCCAGTGTTGGTGCACCTTCGATAAGCATTCTGGTACCCTTGTAATCAATCTGATTGGTGTGGCATGCAGCACAGGTAAGCCCTACCCAGGCTTCGCCTAATTTTTTATCCTGATCCAAGGCAAATCCGATCGGTAGTCCTGCCGGGTTTTTCTCCGATGAACTCATCGGAAGGTAGCGCAGCATTTCCATGTGATCGACACTGCGAAACAGATTGTTGTTATCAGCCTGCTCGAGCCACATGAACCAACTATAAGGAATGATGCGGGATCCCTGGCTGGTGAACCAGAATAACTGGCGTATTTCTTTGCTCCAGCCCTGATCCAGCTCTGCACGGTGCTGGATTATGCCATCTGCCGGAACAATTGGTACAGTCTGACTGGCAGAAGCGGCCTGGATTAAATTTAATCCAATAATCAGTGATATCAGGTTGAATATTAACTGTTTCGTGTTTTTCATAATCAATCTCCCTTTGGTTTAGTATTTCGAAAGATCCTGGTTACGTATCATCAACAGGCATCGCGCGCTGAAATGAGTAATTTCTACTCTATTAAACTTTCAGTTTATTTAAGCCAAATATAACCATAGTTATATCTTCTGTCTGTGAGAAAGCGCACAACCAAGTATGGATGATTGTGTTTTTCAATAAATAGAAAATAAAAAAACCACCGATAAAGCCGGAGCGATTCAATTTTTGTGGTTTCAGATTTGTGGTGACGTCAATCCAATATCAACTTAAAAAAATTCTGCGGGCACTGAATAGTGAATCAAGTTATGCAAGATGATTTGAGATAAGGGCTTCAATCCTTATTGTTTGCGATAGGGATTTTGTACTGAATGTACTAAAAAATTCTGGAAATACTGAGAACTGATGTTTTATTAATTGGCAGCATACCGCAATTTTCGTGCTTCTTCTTCCTTCAGGGTGTTATTGATTTCACGCATAACACTGTTCAGATCGACGGGCTTCTCGGTTTGTTCGAAACGTCCGGTCAGAATGCTATCGGGATGTAGTTGACCGGTTTGATAAAGTGACCATATCTCCATGCCATAGTTGGTGGTCAGCAAATCCGGGGCAAACTGACCAAAGTAAGTAGCCAGGTTTGTAACATCCCGAAGGAGCATTTTGCGGGCCTGGTTGTTGGCGGCGGCATCGATAGCCTGCGGCAGATCGATGATAACAGGACCTGTGCTATCGACCAGAACGTTGTATTCAGAAAGATCGCCGTGGATAATCCCAGCGCAGAGCATGCGTACCACTTGGGTAATTAATGTGCGGTGATATTCACGGGATAGTTCTTCAGTAAGCACGAGATCGTTGAGCCGCGAAGCTGCATTGCCGCTGCCGTCAACCAACAGTTCCATCAATAGCACGCCTTCGTGGAAGTTATATGGTTTTGGCACGCGTACACCAGCAGCAGCGAGTCGGTACAAAGCATCCACCTCGGCATTTTGCCAGGACTCTTCCTGTGCTTTTCGTCCATACTTGCTGCCTTTTTCCATGGCCCTTGCACGACGGCTGTTTTTTACCTTGCGGCCTTCGGTGTAATCCGTATTCTGGCGAAAGTTACGTTTGTTGGCTTCTTTGTATACCTTGGCACAGCGCATTTCTTCTCCGCAGCGAACTACATAAACAGAAGCTTCTTTGCCACTCATTAACTGGCGGATAACTTCATCGACAAAGCCATCCTGGATCAGTGGTTCAATTCTTTTTGGAGTTTTCATCGGAGTAATACTATGCGTATATTTTTATATTAAATGCTGTACTTCGCTTCGCATAACAGAAGATAGTGGGTGTGAAACTACACATTCATTGGATTGCATGTAATAGAATTCCATGAATAGAGAGCATACCTTATGAGTTTTATCAGAGAAAATAGTGTCTTACCATTCTCGTGAGAAATTATCGTGATTTTCTTGTTTGGTAACTTCCCACACAGGGGTCGTTTGGCATAAAAAGAGCTTATCGGCTATTTTATGAGGCTATCCGTTGGCTTCTGGGAGCCTGGTCATAATTGCGTTTACTTGTAAATAACCCTGGATACCCAGGGCTATTTGTTGGTTCTGGCTCGGTTTTACTCGGGCCTGATATTTGATGCCTGCTTGCCTTTAGGTCCGTCAGTCACGTCAAAAGTGACGCGCTGTGTCTCGCGTAGCGACTTGAAGCCATCACTGTTAATCGCAGAAAAATGTGCAAACAAATCATCTCCGCCACCGTCCGGGGTAATAAAACCAAAACCTTTAGCGTCATTGAACCACTTAACAATTCCTGTTGCCATATCGTTTCCTTAAAAATCTGTTAATACATGCAGTTATCTGCATGTAGCCTGCGAATATCAAGGAAAAATAGGTCAACCATCTGTAACTTGAATCCAAAAGACATAAGTAAGAGACACAATAGCAGTTGAAGTTCAATTTATATACTAAATTCAGCGTTTAGGCTTGAGGCAGGAGAGTATAGCAATGCGATACCGCTGTCACGTTCCAGAAGAAAAACAAATCGGTGGGCAAGATAATGCATTGATCTCTATGGCTCCCTGACCAGGGCTCGAACCCGGGACCTGCGGATTAACAGTTGTTATGAGTAGCTGTTTCTATTGACATTACACTCGTTAGTGCTTGCCAACACTCGCCAATAATCGTTAGATTTGTCACGTTTTTTTGAGCAATAGTTAGACTTACATCTTGTCATAACAGTCTGGCATGGCCAGTCTGTCCTAATGTCATGCACAAGAGCGAAGCTTTTGTGTCCATAATCATTTGCGGTATTGACCTACTGATTACGAAACGTAACTTAAGATTATAGGTATATATAAATCAACTACTTGCAATGCTTGCCAAGCATAGAAACAGTGTCAGGTAGTCTCAAACAGGGGTAATTGTAGTGTGGTTTGGCACAAATTTGACACAATTATTTTCGTGCTTCTCATAGCTTTCTTCAGCGATGATATTTTTGAAAACCTAGTTTCCATAAATTATAACCAGACTTTTACAGCAACTTCATTTTACAGAAAGATTTGAGTAAGTGAGGGTCATAACAGTATGAATCACGCTGCAGTATCTGCAAAGCTTCGCCACTATGAACTCCCTGATGGTATGGCCTATTCATAGTTAATGCGTCATAGGAGTCCAGAATTCTGGTTACTCGCGCTAACAACGGAATGGTATCTCCCAGCAATCCTTTTGGGTAACCACTGCCATCATAATTTTCGTGATGGTAAAGTACAATTTCATTAATGCGCAAATCCATGTTCAATGGGCTTAGCAGTTTACTACCGAGTTCCACATGTTGCCTGACTAATACTAGTTCGCTATTAGTAAGCTGAGATGGCTTGTTCAAGATATAATCACTGATGGATAGTTTGCCAATGTCATGTATACCTGCACCAATTGAGAGCAATTCTGTATCTTCTTGCGACAAGCCGATTTCTCGTGCAAATAAAACTGTATTTCCTTTGATTCGTTGTTGATGCCCACCTAAGTCTGGATAACGTCCATCGACGATGCCAGCTATAAATTTTGTAATTACTTCAGAATTAATAGTATAGAAATTATTACTCATAACATTTTTTTCTAGTGAGTTTTAACAATCGCAAATTTCTGAGAAGTAATGGTGTATTTAAGCATTAGCTTCAGAAGAATCAAATATGTCATGATGTTAACAAAAAATGTAATGTATAAATCAATCTAAATAAAGCATATTTGCCGTCTTTCTTGTAACTGTAAGATATTTTTTGATCTTTTATACTGATCTCTTTCTGTTCTGATTGATATCAAGGGAATAAATCATGCTTGTCAGCGAATTAATGAGTACTAAGCTAATTACGGTTGAATTGGATGATAAGTTGTCAGTTGTAAAAGAAATATTTGAGAACATGAAAATTCATCACTTATTAGTAATCGAGTCAAAAAAAGTTTTTGGAGTCGTTTCGGATCGGGATCTCTATAAGGCATTGAGTCCCAATATCGGATCAAGGGTGGAGACATTCAAAGATACCGCAACACTAAATAAACGTGTTCATCAGATTGTGAGTCGTAATCCTATTGTATTGACACCGAATGCAACTATTGGAGAAGCAATTGGTGTATTCAATACACATACTATGTCATGTATCCCAATAGTTGATCATGAAATGAAGCCTCTTGGAATTATTACTATCAGGAATATTTTAAAAGCTTTGGGTGAGAAAAAGATTAGCTCTTTATAATTGAAAGAGATACATGCTGTTGTTGCATTTTCTGAATCTGAAACTCAAAATGATAATATGTGGATTAGAAATAAAAACCTAACTTATTGATTTTATGGTGCAGGTGTCAGTATTAGAACACAAGGTCTTCTGATTACAAAACGTAACTTAAAATATAGAATATATATAAATCAATCACTTGAAATACTTGCCAAGCATAAAAGCAATGTCACACAATCACAAACAGTGTTACTTGCAGCGTAGTTTGACACAAATTTGACACAATACAATTTCATGCCTCATTGTGATTTTAGACTAGGAATCGAATCTAAAACCTGCGGATTAATATTTTTTATAACAGACTGTTTTTATTGATATTACACTCGCCAGTGTTCGTCAACATTCGCTAATAATCGTCACATTTATCACGTTTATTCTATGCAGCTATGATAGGAGTAGACGTAAAAGTTGGAACTAATACCTCAGCTTTCATTACGGGTTTCAGATTTTTATATGTTACCCATACACTACACTACCCTACCAGCTATTGCCACTCCAGAATCAGAACTTAATAACATATGTTCCATATAACGTTTCACCTTAAGATAAATGAAAAATAAGATTATCTGCAAAAAAATCTTTCAGTTATTTATAGCTCAAATTGCTATATAGGAAAATTGCAAGCTCTACGTTGGATATCGTATATAAGTGATGACATTATTCGAGATAAATTGACAGACAAATATTTAACAATAAAGGGAAATTTATGAAAGCATCCGCAATAGGTATAAATCATGTGGCATTAGAAGTTGGAAATATTGAGGAGGCGTTACAATTTTATGGCGATTTCTTGAATTTCGAGGTTCATGAAAAAAATGAGATGCAGGCCTTTATTTATTTTGGGGATCAATTTATCAATTTTATAAAAAATGATAATAGAGAACCTGATCAAAAGCGCCACTTTGGAATAGCGGTGGACAATAAGGAATTAGCGAGGCAGACACTTGAACATATGGGCGTCAAACTCTTAGAAGGCTCTTTTCTTGATTTTCTTGATCCTTGGGGAAATCGAGTGGAAATCACTACCTATAGTAATATTCAATATACAAAAGCTGATCATGTATTGCAGGGTATGGGGCTTGGTCATCTACGAAAAACTGAGCAAGCCTTGGCCGAATTAAATGCAAAAGGCTTAGGTCCCCAAAAAAATAATGGTGATAGATAGTTAGATGATCTAAGGAACTAACAAAAGTTATTTAGTTAATTATTTACAGAAAGATAGAATCTTCGTTTCGTTATTACCGCTCAGAAACACTTAATTTGGGCAGTACCCTGGAAAGTTTTTGCGCTGATTGACAGTCTGTGGTACTAGTTCAACAATTTTCACCGTGATCATTGCCACGTTCTACCCTTGTGGTTTTGTCGATCACTATACGCAATTGAGAAAATCATGTGATTGAATTATTCACCATTGGCAATTTCTAGCAAAAAAATCAGCATGTTGCCTAACCTGCTGAACTTCATATTTAATAACGCATTTTTCTTAATACATAGTTGATTGGTTTTTCTAAATTCGTGACCTTATTCCTTGCTAACTAATCAAATAATCATATAGTTGTGCAAATAAAAATATGTTTTCAAATTTTATTTACGATAAGTTTAACCTAGATCAAGATTTTCGTAAATAGGACTTCATTTTATGAAATATAGACCGTATATCAATAAAATTTGATAAATAAAAAGGAGAGATGACAATCATGAGAGTAAACCTACCAGTTTCAAATACAGAATATCCTATCGGAGACGATACGTTAATTTTATCTACTACAGACACAAAGGGACGAATTACGTATGTGAATCAAACGTTTCTTGAAGTTAGTGGATTCTCTGAAGACGAATTGATCGGTAAGGCTCATAACATTGTGCGTCATCCTGATATGCCGCCAGAAGCATTTAGTGACTTATGGACAACACTTCAAGCTGGCAAACCATGGACTGGTTTGGTTAAGAATCGCCGTAAGAATGGTGATTACTATTGGGTTCTTGGCAATGCTACCCCATTAATTGAAAATGGAAATATAGTTGGTTACTTATCAGTACGTACCAAACCATCACGCCAATTAGTTGAAAAAGTGGCACCCATTTACCGTCAGATTCTTGATGGCAAAGCCAAACACCTCAAGATAGAAAATGGCGGCATTGTTCGTACCGATTTTATGGGAAAGATTGCTGCACTTTTCCAAATGACTTTTGGGAAACGTATCGCAATGTACTTATCTTTGCCAACGTTACTATTACTGAGTGCGGCAGGTGCTGGTTGGTGGGGTTTAACGCAAATGACAGTAACTCCATGGCTGAGTAACTTCATTTCAGTTACCGGCATTAGTGGTGTTTTGTTAATGTGTGTAGTTGGGTTTCTCATAAGGCAAAATACTTTAAAGCCTTTGAATAAAGCAATTGAAATATCAAATACACTCGCTGCTGGAGATCTACAAACCAAGATCACAAATGACTATTCAGATGAGTTTGGTGCATTGATCAAATCACTTATCCAAATGGGCATCAATCTCAGAGCGACAGTTTTAGATGTTCGCAACAGTGCTGAATCGGTACGCCAGGCATCCAGTGAAATAGCCAGTGGTAATCTGGATTTATCACAACGCACAGAAGAACAAGCTTCATCACTTGAAGAAACGGCATCCAGCATGGAAGAACTTACTTCTACAGTAAAACAAAATGCTGATAATGCAAGGCAAGCTGATCACCTCTCGACAAGCGCAAGTGATATTGCACTTAAGGGTGGTCAAATGATGACTAATGTGGTTAATACAATGTCTTCGATTAGCGATAGCTCAAATAAAATTGCAAGCATTATTAGCGTAATTGATAGCATTGCTTTTCAAACCAATATCCTTGCTTTAAATGCTGCTGTAGAAGCTGCCCGTGCTGGAGAACAAGGTCGAGGATTTGCTGTTGTTGCTACAGAAGTAAGAAATCTTGCGCAACGAAGCGCAGCTGCCGCCAAAGAAATAAAAGGCCTTATTGATGACTCGGTGGAGAAAGTTGAGAATGGAACCAAGCTGGTGGATGATGCAGGCAAAACTATGGAAGAGATAGTTTCTTCGATAAAACATGTTGCTGAAATTATGTCAGAAATTACAGCAGCTTCCCAAGAACAGAGTTCTGGTATCGAGCAAGTCAATCAAGCAGTAACACAAATGGATGAGGTTACACAGCAGAACGCTGCACTGGTTGAAGAAGCTGCGGCATCTGCAGAATCTCTGGAAAATCAAGCTAAGGATCTGGCTGGTGCAATTTCTATTTTTAAAGTGGGTCAAAGTGTAAGAAATACAGAGACAATTGAATATCTTGCCAAAAAGAGACAAGCAAACAAGAGAAGCATGATGGCTTCCCCTGTTAGGCAATTAACTCAAGAAAATAAGAAAGTTGTTAATAGTGATAGGGAAAATTGGAATAAGTTTTAGCAATTGAAAGATTCTTTGAATGAACTACCTTGTCAATCAGCATCCAAATTTTTACCAGGTAAAAGTGTTGTGGTTCAATAAAGCCGGATACCTTGTTAAGGTAGTTGAACTACTAACTA
>JBBTCY010000231.1:0-2872 GCA_038043005.1 Pseudomonadota bacterium | reverse complement strand
ACGCGACCAGCAGTTTGCAGTTCCCTTCAGAGGGCGGTTGCAGCCAGACACATGGACAGGCGGTTTCACAATTGCAGGCTTCAAAATAACTGCCCTGCAGGCTCCAATGATTTGTTGTATTCATTCTATTTCCTGATAAGTTAAAACGGCTCCTTGAAGGGCCGCAAATCCAGTTCATGGGTCCATGCACTGCGGGGTTGCTGGTGAATGGCCCAATACGTTTGTGCAATGGCTTCCAGTTGCAGCAGACCATCCGTACCCTTGGCCTGAACATATGCCGGAAACTGATGGCGTGCACGATCACCATCAATCACACCATCAATCACCGTATGCACCACATGCACACCCTGCGGTGAAAATTCCCGCGCCAATCCCTGTGCCAATGCGCGCAATCCAGCCTTGGCCGATGCAAATGCCGTAAAAGGCGGTTTGGCTCTTAATGAACCGGTTGCGCCCGTAAAAAACACGGTTCCCTGTTGCTGTGCCTGCATGATGGCCATGAGCTCCCTGGCGAATAGGAATGCACCTAAACAGTTCTGCTGCCACAAAGTGGTGAATGTTTTCACGTCTGTCTGCAAAAATGGGGCGGAAATATTACTGTCTACATTATAGGCAGCAACCTGAATGACATCACCGCGTTCGCGCAATATGTCGAAACATCGCGCCACATCCTGCTCAATCGTTATATCTGCGACAACAGGCGTTGCCGTTCCTCCTGCGTTTTGAATCAGTCGCACGATATGATCCAGTTTTTCTTCGCTGCGGCCCACCATAAAAACATGCAGGCCTTTCTCGGCAAAACATAGGGCCAATGTAGCACCCAATCCACGCTCAGGTCCAACGCCAGCGACGATTGCCGAACCCGGCTGGTTCACCATTATATTTTACCGAAGATTAATGAAAAATTATTGCTGGGCATGTCGATCTTTTCCTTTAATTCCAGTCCATGACTGGCAGCCGCTTTTTTCAGATCGGCAATATCCTTCAAACCCCATTCGGGCACGCCCACAGAGCTCAAAGTTTCATGAAAGGACTTATTGGAATCGGTGGAAAATTGCCCTTCGATCTGGAAGGGGCCGTAGATCAGCAGAAATCCATCATCCTTGAGCAAATGTGCGGCACATTTCATCATGCCATCGGCAATCGAGATCGGTGCCACCTGAAAAATATTAATGCAGAAAATGGCCGCAAATGATTTCTCGGGACCCGGATTAAACCAGGTTTTCGGATCAGTCAAATCCAGATGTACGGGATCTGCAATATTATTGTTGCCCAGATTACCAGTTAACTTTTTGATGTTGTCAAAAACCTCGACATCCTTATCGGTTGGATGAAAATGCAGATGCTCAAAATGCGGTGCGAAAAAATTAATGTGCATGCCGCTGCCACTGGCCATTTCCAGAATGCGTTCCGGATCTTTCGGTAATTTGTTTTTCAGCACACCCAGTATGGGCTCGCGGTTGCGTCCCCCGGCCCAGGCAACATATTCACTGAGTGGGTGAGGATCTAAGGGAGGTGTTTCCTGATTCATGCAGTGCTCCTTGTTCGGGTGTTTATTGAAATAAATTGCAAATATGCTAATGCATAATAAGGCAGTATAACAGTTCTATCTGTTGTGGCTAACTGGGGAATCCTGAATTAATCAAACTGAAAATTAAGTAGCGAAGGTACTCCCAGCTATAGGAATGTATTGATGCACCAGAGTTGTATCAATACGATCCAGTGCGGATAGCCAGTGATTTTTTTCAACGACTTCTGTATGATCAATGCTCGATTATTAAGGAATTATGTTATGGATCAACAAACTTTCCTTTCCACGCTTAGTCAATCAACCAAATATTTACAGGAAAACTTATGGGTGCCATTTTCTTCTATCTTTTTATTTACTTTATATCCTATTACGGACTGAATGCTGTCAACATGCTGACAGTTCGTCCGCTGATTACCAACCGGTATATGGCTGCCCTGTTTCCTGTTGTGGGCGTTGCACTGACCCATGTCTACATGATACTGAACAGCCCGCCGCCAGCCAGCATGCAGATTACCGTTGAATCGGCGATACTCTCTAACGTTGTAATACCGATTGTTTTTGTAGTGGTCGGTGCAGTATATCTGATGTGGAACAGCAAAGATCCCAATGCGTCACAAGACGATAATGAATCAACCGGCAATAAGGAATCGGAAGAGACTGACAGTGTTGCTGTACTGGTAAAAGAAGAAACTCAGAGTGGGAAAGATTCAAATGCCGATAGTCATACGGCGATCCATGAGGTCAAAGAAAACAGGGACAAAGATACTAAAGGTGATTGATCTTTGGAACGTATTTGAGTTTCACCGGGTTAAACTGTTACCACCCAAATCATACACTCCAGATAAGACACAGAAAGATTGCATGTACTAAAGTCCAGTTGTTTCCGATAGTTATCTTGTTAAGCTAAGACTGTAAGGTCAGTTTTATTGTACGACTTCACAGTACATGACTGGTTACATAGCATAGTGATGAGAGGAAATGAATATGGGACTTACTGTACAGATCTATCAGGCTGCGCACCAGTATGGGTTGGATAACATGGACGTCAGCGCGTTATATAAGATCCTTAATAACGCCATTCTGGGCAAGGAAACAAGCGCGACTAATAGCTGGATTGGAAGCCTGCTGCCAGGTCAGGCTGGAGAAGTCACCGCAACCTATGCGAATGGGTTTACCGTCAAGCGCTCTGTAGAAAATATCGATGGCGTAATCGGAAAAATTACGATTGTCTCGGTTTATAAAACGGATACCAATGCACTTTTATTGCAAACAAGTGGTGATATTTTATTTCCATTTCCGATTGTTGGCGCTGCATTGGATAATCAGAGTGTTTATTCGACT
>JBBTCY010000230.1:0-1298 GCA_038043005.1 Pseudomonadota bacterium | reverse complement strand
CATCATATAGACGTTCTGACGTCACAAAGGCAACTTGTATACCCAGATCATCCATACGTTGCTGCCTAATCTCTGCGTGATGTGCGATATGGGATAGTGCGGAAGGGTAGCCAAAAAGCATTTTTGGCCGCATGAGTTGAATTTCAGAAAGAAATTGATCTAATTTTTGTTCAGTCATTTCAAAGGCTGGTAACAATTTAGTGCGGATTATACGATCGCGCAAATTTCTTACCCGATCCTGCGCCTGTAATTCAATTGGAGACCCCCAGATTACAATTTCAGGATCACCAATATCCACACCCCACCACCGGGTAGCTCGCCATTTTGCAGCAATATCATGACTTACGCGTTGTTTCCCAATAAAAAATATCAGTGGCTCACCACTGGATCCTCCTGTATTGAAACGGGAAAGATAACGTGCATGATCTGATTTTAGTAAATCCGTATGTTCACGGATAATAGATTTATTTAATAATGGCAGCTGCTCAAGATCGGTAAGCGAATGAATCGCTGCCCCATCAAACTTTAATTCAGCAAATAGATGCTTATAATAGGGCACATTGGTTTGAACGTCTGACAATAAATGCCGCAATCGCATTAATTGGTACTCATATAGACGATCTCTATCCCACCATTGTGATTCTTCCATCTGTTTTCGAACCGCAACAGTATTATGTTTCTTTAACCATTCATGAAGTGGAAAGAAAAAGTTGGATATCCATGCAGTATAGGTACTTTGACGAGTAATGGATTGCTTCAATCACTTTCCCCCTTAAGTACTTGAACATATATTGCCAGCAAATGATTTTTAACAAACGGCCATGTGTATTTCTGAATAGATTCCAGTCCTTGCTTAACCAAATTTTGAGTTATTACTGGATTTTTAAGTACTTGTAAAATAGCTTCTGACATGGCGATGGGATCCTGTATAGGCACCAATAAAGCAGTCTTACCATGTTCAACCAGAAATGGAATACCCCCAGCGGATGTACTGACTACAGGAACACTACTCGCCAGTGCCTCCAGAATTGAAATTGGCATATTGTCAACTAAACTGGCATTAACCATTAGATCAGCAGTACGATAGAGATCAGCCATGGCATCATTATCAATTCGTCCAGCAAATGTCACAGCATCCTGTAACACCAGTTCATCAACAAGATCTTCCAGCATTTGCCTTTCAGGGCCAGACCCGGCAATTGTGAGTCGGGCATTATGAAAAATATTCTTGACGACTCGGAAAGCACGGATAGCCGTTGCATTATCATAAATCGACTCAAGATTACGCGTAACTATAA
>JBBTCY010000229.1:3249-6681 GCA_038043005.1 Pseudomonadota bacterium | reverse complement strand
AGATACGCAAATCCTACATTCCGATACTCGGAGAGCATGAATAGATCCACACCCATTCGACCGGCTCGAACGACAGTGTTAGGAGTCGCCTGATACCGCAAAAAAGCCCAATCGAGAATATTAAATAAATCCTGCTTGGTTCTTTCTTTGCCCACCACCTGAACAGTTGCACTTAACCTGGGCAGTAAATCAGCATCCAGTTGCAATCCACCGACAGAGCCAGGAAATATCGAAACACCTCCAAACTGACCTTCATGGGTAAATTCTTTATGATGACCGTATAGCTTGCTTCCGGCGGACGTCACATCCAATGTGCCAAATCCACTGAGCCGGAATCGCGGACTACCCAGATCAATGGCGTGGGTTTGCGTTATATAAGAAAATATTAGAGGGAGAAGTAAAAAATGCAGGATTGACTTTCGCATCACATGAATAACTTCATCATTATTATTAAGAAAAAATTACATTGATCGCAAGCAGGGGAATGATAATACAAAACCTGAAAGAAACAGGGTGAAAAAGATCAATATAAACCCCTATTTAAGAAATTCAGATTGATTTCAGGTTAACCAGAAAATACTGCAAAAATTGCAAGAAAGTTATTTGCCAGAATGATTGCTCCTGGCAAGGAAAGCTTATTACCAGATAAACAGACAATAGCAATGCGGAGATACCTCGCATTGCAAATCAAAATCACACAGAATAGATGATTCTGGCAGGAATAATTACTTCAATTGGATTTCTGGAAGGCTATTGGTTATTCTCAAAATTCTTGTACCAGATATCATAAATCTCATCCGGCCATAAGGACTTTATCCAAACGATCACATCGTCAACCTGCCGCTCTGTCAGCTTCCCTTCCCAGGCGGGCATGGAGCCAAATTCTGGCGGCGTGCCTTTAAGAATCGTTTTCTTTAAGACTTCTGTGGAATGATGCCACGCGTGCGCTGTGCCATCGAGGGGGGGTGGTGGATATTTGCCATCTTCGCCGGGTTTCCGCCAATCCGGCGTTGCTTCGCCATTCTTACCATGACAATTAACACAATTTGCTTGATAAACGATAGCGCCTCGCTCTATCTGTGCCGCATCAAAATTTCGTTGTACCATTTCGACCGGGCCGCCAGCCTGTTGTCGCCCCAACATCGCACCTGGCGACATGGACTCACCACAGCCAGAAATAAGCACCATACAGCCTATCAGAAAAAAATGTCGATTTGTCATGGACAAAGAACCGACTTACTTTAATCGCATAACTGAACCACTCTTGTCTGGCGCTGATTGAGTGGATTCTGTCGATTTTTCCTTACTGGCATAGGGGTCGTAGTGATTATAAATGCTGGTGTCTTTGCGCTGTTCATCACGCTCTTTAATTAATAGAACGCTGTAAGGATCGCTACGCTCACCTTCCATACCGGGTGTTCCATGCGGCATATCGGGCACAGACAGGCCGACAGCCTTAGGTTTTTCTTTAAGTAACCGTATGATGTCCGGCGCCGGCACATGACCTTCAATTGCGTATCCATTCACCAATGCAGTATGGCATGAACCAAGGGAGTTGGAAATGCCGGATTTTTTTCTTATCTCTTTATTACCCACATCATGGGTCTTTACGGTAAAGCCATGATCGCGCATGTGATCAACCCATTTGGCACAGCACCCACAGGTTGGGCTTTTATAAACCTCAACCGTTGTGGTTGCCATCGCATGAGGAATAATGCTCAATAAACAGACGGTTAAGATTGATTGGGCTAAATAGGTACTGACTCGTATTTTCATTTTTTCTCCACAAAAATTATTCCATGCATGGTTTTAAAATGGCCTGGCAATAAACAGGCAAACTCGATGGCTCCCTCTTTGATAAATTGCCAAACCAATTCTTTCTCTTCACCGGGTTCAAGTTGTAACAGGAAATCTGGTTCAGGATTATTGCCTTCTGAAAGATTACGCCTCATTTTGGCGTATTTTTTCAGATCCGCCATGGGAGCAATCAGCATTTCATGCTTCCTGCTGCCGCCATTCTTTATAACAAACTTAACTGTCTCTCCCGCAGTAACTGCAATCTCAGCAGGTAAAAACATATTATCTACCTGCGTTATTTTAATAATGCGAGTTACCTTTTCTGGATTCCCTGCATTACTGATGGCTACTGTCGTTTCTATACTGGCGCGACCCGCACTTGAATGAGCATTTGCTGAAAACAAGATTAAGGCTACAAATGGTATAATCAACAAGCGCTTGTTCATAGGACTCTCCTGAAAGAATTATTCCTGAACCCGTTTGTTCGCCTATCTTTAGAAAACGACAATGCTAAATTGTTCCGCTATATTTGTCTAATACTCTATAACTAGTGTAGGAAGACTTAAAACTGAAAAATAAATGAAAAAGAAAGAGATCTACAACGCCAATAAGCTGCACAAACGATTAAGACGGCAAGTGGGAACAGCCATCGCTGATTACAACATGATCGAGCCAGGCGATCGTATTATGGTTTGCCTGTCCGGTGGCAAAGACAGCTACGCGTTGTTGGATATCCTGCGCAATTTACAATCCCATGCACCTTTGGACTTTGAGCTGATCGCAGTTAATCTGGATCAAAAGCAACCCGGATTTCCCGAGCAGGTTTTGCCGGAATATCTGACTAAAATTGGCCTGCCTTTCCGTATCGTGGAACAGGACACTTACAGCGTGGTAAAACGTGTTATCGCCGAGGGAAAAACAACCTGCAGCCTGTGTTCACGGTTACGCCGGGGCGTACTGTACCGTGTAGCCAGTGAATTGGGCGCAACCAAAATCGCCCTGGGCCATCACCGTGATGATATTCTTGAAACCTTGTTTCTGAATATGTTTTACGGCGGGAAACTTAAAGCCATGCCCCCTAAACTGGTCAGCGATGATGGACAGCATATCGTCATTCGGCCCCTGGCTTATTGCAAGGAAAAAGATCTGGCTGCCTATGCCGAAATATCAGATTTTCCGATCATTCCCTGCAATCTATGCGGCTCTCAAAAGAATTTACAGCGTCAGGCCATCAAGGAAATGATGCAGCAATGGGATAAGAAGTTTCCCGGCCGGCTGGAAACCATGTTCAGTGCGATACAAAACATTCAGTTATCCCATCTGGCGGATACATCACGCTACGATTTTCGTAATTTAAAAGCGCACGGCCAGCCATTTGTCGACGGGGATACCGCGTTTGATGAAGAAGTATTTGAGCCGACCATCGAAGAAATGATTATTCCTGCTGCGGAAGAAACCGATAATGCTCGCGCCGTGTCAGGGTAATCCAGCAGTACCCCGACAACGATTGGGCGGTATCCACTTGAATGTCGCGATAACCAGAACTGAAAAAAGAATATAAACTACTGTCAATACACCTTCCGGCACTGTATAAAACATGATCTGATGGATCCAGTGCTGAATAAAACTGCTGTC
>JBBTCY010000229.1:0-3149 GCA_038043005.1 Pseudomonadota bacterium | reverse complement strand
CCGGCACTGTATAAAACATGATCTGATGGATCCAGTGCTGAATAAAACTGCTGTCTGTATCAGACTGCCGTAATGCATTTTCCCACACTGTCAACGGGCAAATGACACCCAGTAATGACTCTGCAACAACCAGCAAAATTGCGGCAAGATGAAGAAAACGAAACCAGCGGTTTCTTACAAACCTCCACTTAAGCCATGCGCCCAGCCAGATTACCGGCAGACTCCCAACCACAAACAGCACATAAAGAAAATGAATGATCAGGATGATGTCAGCGGATGGCATCAGGACATCACCGCAAGCCAGCTATGATTTAACCGGTTCTTGTTGCACCGCCGGTGATTTATCCTGCAACAAAGGAATGATCGCCTTTTCCAGTTTTCCCTGATTGACCCGGCCCAGATAAGTTTCCGCAATTTCTCCCTTACGATCAATGATTACCGTATAGGGCAGGACAGATTTCCGATTCCCCGCTGCTTCCGCCAGCGCCCAAGCATTGATGTTGCCGATCAATACCGGATAGTTGATGCCAAATTCACGGCTGAAGGCGATCACTTTCTCTTCCACATCCAGCGCAATCCCCACAAAAACAAGTCCCTGATCACGGAATTTGTTTTGTGTCTCAATAAATTCAGGAATTTCATCCTGGCATGGTGTGCACCAGGTTGCCCAGAAATTTACCACTAAGACTTTACCCATCCATTGGGAAATAGCCTGATTTTCCCCATGGATATCCGGTAAATTTGCCGCAAAAATTACTTTTGCACCCTGCTGGCTGGCTTCACTGGAAAGAGCAGGTTGTGAGCCGCCCATGAGTTGGGTTCGCACCATGAAGCCCGTCGTTATCGCAAGCACAGCTAAACCTGAATATATTAATAGTTGCCTCAATTTTGCCATCATGATCCCTTAATGGAGCGATGAATAAGATCGCTCATCTTTTATCTGTATTCTGACTAAATCAGCACCGCATTGAGCACGGTCAGAAAATCATTTTTGTTTAGAAAGCCAATAATCTTGATATCCGGAACGTCATTACCCTGACGATCGATAAATAAAATGCCCGGTGGCCCGAATAACTTAAATCGCCTGAGTAAAGCCGCATCATCGGGTGTTCCATCGGTAACATCAATTTGCAGCAGCACGGTATCCTTCAAGCGGGATTGTATTGCAGCATCGGAGAGCGTAAAGCGCTCCATTTCCTTACATGAAATACACCAGTCTGCATAAAATTTAACCATGACATATTTATCCCTGGCTTGCCGAATCTGCTCGTCCAGTTCCGCTACTGATTTTACCCGCCGGAAAGGCAAGGACTCACTGGTGGAGCGGGTAACCCCTTCAGTATTGCCTGTATTCGTACTTGCCAGACTGATTTTCGAAAGCGGCTGCAACACATCGCGGCTTCCCGACAAGACACCGATTAAAAGCGCGATACCGGTCAGCAGCGCAATCACACCCACCCCCTTGAGAAATTTCCTCAATCCAGAAGATCTTTCCGGTAATGGATCGATTGCGTGCAGGTAAATGGCAGAAATGATCAACAAGGCAGCCCATAACAACATATGCACGACTTCATTGATGACCGGTGATATCACCCAGATAGCCACGCCCAGCAACAGCACGCCAAAAAACTGCTTGATGGATTCCATCCATTCACCCGCCTTAGGCAGCAGTGCGCCTGCCGATGCCCCCAACAGCAGCAGCGGCACCCCCATCCCCAATGCCATGACAAACAGGGCAGAACCACCCAGAATCACATCGCGGGTTTGACTGATGTAGAGTAATGCCCCAGCCAGCGGCGCTGCGACGCATGGCCCGACAATCAGTGCAGAGAGTGCACCCATGCCAAATACACCGGTTA
The DNA here is from genome assembly GCA_038043005.1 of Pseudomonadota bacterium. Lineage (GTDB taxonomy): Bacteria > Pseudomonadota > Gammaproteobacteria > Burkholderiales > Nitrosomonadaceae > Nitrosomonas. The sequence continues at coordinate 1,290 of JBBTCY010000229.1, read as the reverse complement.
AATGCCCGCCTTTGAGTTGCCCGGCTCCCTCGGAAAGCTTGCTTTGCAGCGAACCGGGCATCTGCAGTTCATAAAAACCGAACATGGAAAAGGACAGCAGGACAAAGATAACTGCAAAGGTTCCCAGTACCCAGGCATTCTGCAAGGCAGCCGACAGCATTGCACCGGATAATCCAGCCGCCACGCCTGCTGCCGCATATGTGATGGCCATGCCCAGTACATACGCTACAGCCAGAATGAAGCCATGGCCTTTGGTCATGTGCTGCCCCCTGTTTGCAATAATGCCTGACAGGATTGGAAACATAGGGAATACGCAGGGAGTAAACGCAAGCAATAAGCCAATGCCAAAAAATCCGGTCAGAATCAACCAGAAATTACCGGTTTGAAACATCCGGTCTATTTTATAGGACTCGGTTTCGACCGCTGGTGATCTGGATGGCATCTGAAATAAATCAGCCGTCGCATCCACTTTGGCAGCCGCTGCATTGCCGCTCACCGCCTCGGCAACCACACCAACCGCAGCTTTCATCGCCGGCAACGTAAGATCCATTACCTTGTTGATCGGCGCATAACAAACCCCGATGGGTTCATTGCACCCCTGATAGGTTGCCGCCAATGTCAGCGGCTGATCGGTTGTGGATTCTTCGCGTTTCAGCGAAATAATTGCCTGGAATGGCTTGTAATAAACTTCCGTCTTGCCAAACGTCAAATCATCTTTCATCTTGCCCGGCGGCAAGGTTATTTTTTCAATGACAGCCCCAATTCCTTTTGGCTCGAAAGCAATTTTTTCGCGATAAAGATAGTAATCTTCCGCCGGTTCAAAATGTGCAATTAACGTCGTTGCATCGCGTACTTCAATGGAAACCTTAAAGGCTTCGTCAGGCGGCAGCAGTTCCTGCGCATTTTTTTGACCCAGATTGATGCCCAGTTGCTGTAGCTTTGAAAACAGGCTGCTGCTTTCCTGCGCGACAACAGGGGTCGCGGCCAGACAAAATACAAGTAGTAAAAATTGGATTGAACGCATTGGTATTCAGTATTATTTAGTCGGAAATGTGTGTTTCGGCGTTGACCCACTGCAAATATGCAGGTAATCCACCCTCAATAGGGACAACTATTATTTCCGGCAGTTCATAAGGATGCAATTGCAGAATCGCCTGCTCGACCCGATGATAATTCTGTCGCTGTGTTTTAATAAAAACAGGTATTTCATCTGCGGTTTCTATGTCGCCCTGCCAGCGGTAAATTGAAGTGCAACCGCCCAGCACGTTGACACAAGCCGCTAGCCGCAAA
>JBBTCY010000228.1:0-9370 GCA_038043005.1 Pseudomonadota bacterium | reverse complement strand
TAACAACCGGCCAGTTATTACGCTTGGCCTCCGCTTCCGCACCGGCAGCAATCTTCTTGGCATCCTCCAGCGTCAAAATAATTTTGCTATGTGTCATATTCCTCTCCAGAAAAATTGATCGGATGTTGCCGTGGCATCATGCTGTCATCCACCCACCCGGCACACAGTGTATCCGCTGTGTTATTCCTTCAGACACCGCCCGGTGCGTCCGTTGCCTGTGAAATATTACTGCTGGGCGGCACACTGCGTGTCAGCCATACATTGCCGCCGATTGTCGAGCCGCGTCCTATGGTGATGCGCCCTAATATCGTAGCTCCGGCGTAAATGACCACATCATCTTCCACGATGGGGTGGCGCAAATTACCCTTTACCAGAGCGCCGTTTTCATCCACTGGAAAACGCTTGGCGCCCAGTGTCACGGCTTGATACAGGCGTACATTCTGGCCGATAATGGCCGTTTCGCCAATCACCACCCCTGTGCCGTGATCGATGAAGAATCGAGCGCCAATCTGTGCGCCGGGGTGTATTTCTATGCCGGTCATCGAATGGGCAATCTCGGAGATCATGCGTGCGATCAACGGCACGCCCAGTTCATGCAGCACATGCGCCAACCGGTAATGCATAATCGCCATGATTCCCGGATAGCAAACCAGCACTTCATCGACATTGCGTGCTGCCGGATCTCCCTCATAGGCAGCCATAATGTCGCTTTCCAGTAAAACGCGCACTTCCGGCAGCCGTTTCGCGAAGGCTTGCGTGATCACCACTGACTGTGCACGATCTTCATTACTGAGCACTTCCGAGTTTGAGTGATAATGCAATTCATGCTGAACCTGCACCATTAACTCACGCAGCGTCATATTCAGCATGTGCCCCACATAATGGTCGATTCCTTCATCGGCCAGTTCGGATGAACCCAGTCGGCTCGGAAACAGCGCAGCGCACAAGCCTTCCGCCACGCCCGCCAGTATTTTACGTGACGGTAATTTGGGCGGTCTGTCATGGCGCTGGCGGCTCTCCAGTGAAGCCAGCCGCAACGCGCGCAACTCGGCCACAATCTTGTCAACTTCCAGATGCGTGCTCCGCAGCAGGAGGTCTCGTGTTCTTTTATGATTAACCACTATGTTGTCAAACCCTGTTCGTTAAATAGGCCCTCGAAGAGGATACTGCTGAGGTAACGTTCAGCGGAATCCGGCAGAATGACCACGATCATTTTACCGGCATTCTCCGGTTTTTTTGCCTGGCGCACCGCAGCAGCTACCGCAGCGCCGCAGGAGATACCGGAAAGGATCCCTTCTTCCCGCGCCAGACGGCGCGCATACAGTATCGCTTCCTCATTGCTCACCTGCTCCACTTCATCCACCAGCGACAGATCCAGATTATCCGGTACAAAACCCGCACCGATACCCTGAATCTTGTGCGGCCCGGGCGCCAATGACATACCGGCACGCTTTTGCGTCAGAACGGGACTTGCTGCCGGCTCAACAGCAATCGACTGAATCGCCTTGCCCTGCGTTTTCTTGATATAGCGGGAAATTCCCGTAATGGTGCCGCCGGTTCCGACTCCTGATACCAGAATATCAATTCTGCCATCCGTGTCACTCCATATCTCCGGGCCTGTCGTTTGTTCATGAATCGCAGGATTGGCCGGATTCTTGAACTGCTGAAGCAACACATAGCGATTGGGATCTGAGGCGACGATTTCATCGGCCCTGGCCAATGCACCGTTCATCCCGCGCGCACCTTCCGTCAATACCAGTTTGGCGCCCAGCGTAACCAGCAATTTTCGGCGTTCTATACTCATGGTTTCCGGCATGGTCAATGTCAGTGGAATACCCCGTGCGGCTGCTACAAAAGCCAGCGCAATGCCGGTATTGCCGCTGGTCGGCTCGACAATTTCCTTGCCGGGACCAAGCAACCCCCTGCGCTCCGCATCATCAATCATGGCAACACCTATCCGGCATTTCACAGAATACGCCGGATTACGGCCTTCTATCTTGGCCAGCACCAGCGCAGGCGCACCATCAATGATGCGATTAAGCCGAACCAGCGGTGTATGCCCGATAGAACGCGAATTATCTTCAAACCACTTTGTCATTTATTTTCCTTCTTCTTGATCCTGCCCAAAGATTTCACTATAACGCATTCATTCACACGCTGAAAGTAGAGGCCGGTCATACATACATCAAACAATTGCACCAGCAAAGGTTAACCTGGCTTGCCATCCACCCGCTTCCGCCAGTAAACAGGTACATAGCGGATAGCCCAGAATGTAAAACAAACCAGCCAGACAAAGCCGGCAATCAGATATAACATCGGTCCCAGTTGCAGGACTGCGGGAATGATATCAGCCAGAATCCTGATCAAGGCTGCCGCCTGAAAGCCGATAAACAGCACCCAGGTGAAATAATCCAGTTCCAGCGGCCGCCCAGAATGCCCCAATGTCACGCGTGAAGCCATACCCAGCACCATGCTGGCAAAATAACCAATGGCCAGCGCATGCAGTGGCGCCAGACCCAGTATCATCAACTGGCCCTGTGTCCACATCAGCGCCAGGCTTTGGGCACCATACAGCAGCATGGCCACACCCAGCCACGCGAATGAAATATGCAATACAGCCAGCAGACTGACCCGGAAGCTGCGCAGAAATCCCCATCGATAGGATAAATAGAGTGCACAAACTGCCAGCGGGAAATCAGCGATCCATAAATAAGCGGGCAATTCCGCTAACTGCAATACGCCATGCGTCACGACACAGCCCAGCATGACCCAGAGCATCCAGTAGGGTCTGACCAGCACATAATTATCCAATACGCGACTGGAGAAAAATGGAATCATCCGATGCGAGACAGTCAATACAATCGGCAGCAGGAAAAACCAGATACCGGCATTGCGTGAAAAATTCAGCATTATCCAGCTATCGGTTAACAGCCAAAGCAAATATGCTGCCACACCCAGCCAGCCCATTAAGAGTGCCACACTGGTTACCAGCGCATGGCGCCTGTCCTGACCTGATGCCTTCAACAACACGCGCAATAAGGCGTAAGCTGCCACCCCCCAGCCGGCCAGCATTGTCGCCACGCCCGCCATGACGATTGTTTTATCTGCCAGCATGCCGCCATAAAACAGCATCACGCCACACGCCATCAATATGCAAGTGGCGACATAATCGCGCGCTTTTATTTTTTCACCATTCATCCAGTTGGGATACGTGGTAAACAGAAAACCCAGAATAAAAAACGGGAAGAAGCCATAAACCATCAAAAAGGCATGCGCCCAGGTCGGCCCAATCGTCCAGACTGATGCCGTTCCTAAAAAAGTATATCGCCCAGCCAGATCAAATACCCACCAGAGCAATGTCACCACACCCTGAAGAGCCCCCACCAGAAACAAGCTGCGATGAGGCGCCGCCTCCAGATGATGCCAGGCCGTTAATTGTTTATCCATATCAATTCCTTACGAAAGTATACATTCAGCCATATCTCTTTAATTATCCAGTACAATAGTTACTCTTAGCCCAAGTTATTTGTTATGATGCGTATCCTGCCCAGCGCATATAATTTGTTACATGCTCAATATTGATCTGCACTGCCATTCCACAATATCCGATGGTTTATTAACACCCACACAACTCGTAGAGCGCGCAGCATCGCGCGGCGTAAAAACGCTTGCACTGACCGATCACGATGATATCGCCGGGCTTGATGAAGCACGTCGCACAGCCGCCGCGAAAAATATCACATTTATCAATGGCGTGGAAATATCCGTCAGTTGGCGCGGCCGAACATTGCATATCGTTGGTCTGGGTATCGATCCAGAGTATACGCCACTCGTCAAAGGTCTTGCCGCCATCCGTTCAGGTCGTGATGGCCGCGCTCAAATGATCGCCAGTGAATTAGAAAAAATCGGTATTTACGGCAGTCTTGAAGGTGCCTATAAGCATGTCGGCGAACGGCGCCTGATCGGCCGCACACATTTTGCCCGTTTTCTGGTTGAACAGGGTCATGCCAAAGACGTAAAATCAGTATTCAAACACTATCTTGTGAAAGGCAAACCGGGCTATGCACCGCATGAGTGGGCTGCACTCAGTGACGCGGTCAGCTGGATCAGTGACAGTGGCGGTCGGGCTGTCATCGCGCATCCGGGACGGTACGACCTGGGAAAAAATGTGCTGGCCGACTTATTAAACGAGTTCTGCAACCTGGGGGGCGCCGCGCTTGAAGTCATTACCGCCAGTCACACGCCGGAGCAGGCATTACAGTTTGCACGCCACGCACAAAACATGAATCTGCTAACGTCGTGCGGTTCGGATTTTCACGGGCCGGGAGAAAGTTTCTTTGATCTGGGCCAGCTACCTGAATTTCCAGCCGGATGCACGCCCGTCTGGCATGATTGGAAAAGTGCTACCTGATCTGAACCCCATAAACGACTGATATTTTCTTTACGTGGCTCAATTTTTTTCCATTCACACCCATACACCGCACATGCGCTTGATACGGCAGGCTGTATCGATTGTACATAACGGCGGCGTCATTGTTTATCCCACCGATTCCTGTTATGCCCTCGGCTGCCAGTTAGGCGACAAAAGTGCCATGTCCCGCATTCGCACCATCCGGCAGGTCGACGACCGCCACCACTTTACGTTGGTGTGTCGAAACCTGGCTGAAATTTCGACATACGCCAAAGTCGACAACAGCCAGTACCGGCTTCTGAAAGCCACGACACCAGGCAGTTATACGTTTATCCTGCAGGCCAGCCGGGAAGTGCCTCGCCGCTTGCAGCACCCCAAACGTAACACGATCGGCCTGCGCATTCCCGATCACCCCGTCGTTCTGGCGCTTCTGGAAGAACTCAATGAGCCACTGCTCAGTTCCACATTGATATTACCGGGCGATGAATTGCCACTGAATGACGCGGAAGAAATCCGTGAACGGCTGGAGCATCAGGTCGAACTCGTGATGGACGCCGGGTCTTGCGGGATAGAGATGACCACAGTCATCGATTTAACATCGGATGTGCCCGAATTAATCCGGCAAGGCAAGGGCAGTCTTGAACCTTTTGGAATCGCACATGGATAATATCGACACGATTATTCAGGGGATTGCGATTTATGCATTGCCCGTTATTTTTGCCATCACCATGCACGAAGCAGCACACGGTTACGTCGCCAAACATTTCGGCGATTTCACCGCCTACAATGAAGGACGCATCAGCCTTAACCCCATTAAACACATTGACCTGGTCGGCACGATCATTGTACCGCTGACATTATTTATTCTCAGTAAATTAACCATTGGGGCAGGTTTTCTGTTCGGCTGGGCCAAACCCGTACCGGTCAATTTCTCCAATTTGCGTCATCCCAAACGCGACATGCTTTGGGTTGCCGCCGCCGGCCCTGGCGTCAATTTACTCATGGCACTGTTCTGGGCCTTGGTGATCAAGCTGGGCATTGCCCTGGTTGGCAGTACTTTTGCGAAACCAATGATATTAATGGGCATTGCCGGTATAGAAATTAACGTGATATTGATGGTGCTTAATCTGCTGCCGCTGCCGCCTCTGGATGGGGGGCGCATGGCTGTCAGCCTGTTGCCGCATCCGATCGCCTATCATTTTTCACGGATTGAGCCTTATGGTTTTATGGTGTTACTGGTACTGTTATTCAGTGGTGTACTCGGCGCTATCATTGGGCCTGTTATCAATTGGGCAAAAATAATGATCGTATCAATTTTTGGATTGTATATTTAACAACGTTTTAATTTAGGACATCGACATGTTTGCTGATCGCGTTTTATCAGGTATGCGCCCTACCGGCAGCCTGCATTTAGGACATTATCATGGTGTATTAAAAAATTGGGTTAAATTGCAGCAACAGTATGAGTGCCTGTTTTTTGTCGCCGACTGGCATGCACTCACAACCCATTACGACACACCGGAGATCATCGAAAAAAATGTCTGGGATATGGTAATCGACTGGTTAGCTGCGGGGGTCGACCCCGCACAAGCCACGTTGTTTATCCAGTCAAAAGTCCCCGCCCATGCAGAATTGTACTTACTACTGTCCATGATGACGCCACTGGGCTGGCTGGAACGTGTTCCGACTTACAAGGACCAGCAGGAAAAATTATCCGAGAAAGACCTCAGCACCTACGGCTTTCTTGGCTACCCGCTGCTGCAAAGCGCAGATATCCTGATCTATCGCGCAAACCGGGTTCCCGTCGGGGAAGATCAAGTACCTCATCTGGAATTCACACGTGAAATTTCACGTCGTTTTAACCATATTTATGGCAAGGAAGCCGGTTTTGAAGAAAAAGCCGAACAAGCCATTAAAAAACTCGGTTCGAAGAAATCAAAACTGTATACGGAACTGCGTAATCGCTATCAGGAACAGGGTGATGAAGGTGCATTGGAAGCAGCCAAATCATTATTAGATGAACAACAGAACCTGAGTCTGGGTGATCGGGAGCGATTATTTGGCTACCTGGAAGGCGGTGGCAAGATGATCCTGACCGAGCCGGAAACCTTGCTGACCGAGGCATCCAGAATGCCCGGACTGGATGGCCAGAAAATGTCCAAATCCTATAACAACACCATCAGCCTGCGGGAAAGCTCCGACAGTATCCAGAAAAAAATCCGCACCATGCCCACAGATCCGGCGCGGATCAGGCGCAGCGACCCAGGTGACCCAGCCAAGTGCCCGGTATGGCAATTCCATCTGGTTTATTCCAATGACAACACCAGAGAATGGGTGCAACGCGGCTGCAGGAATGCGGAAATCGGTTGTCTGGATTGCAAGTCGCCCGTCATTGACATGATCCTGGCTGAACAGAAACCGATGGTTGAACGCATCAGAACGTATGAAGAAGACCCAACCCTGGTACGCAACATCATTGCGGACGGTTGCGAAAAAGCCAACAAGCTGGCGGAAGAAACCATGCGCGACATCCGGGAAGCCATGGGATTAAGTTACTCCTGACAGATCAATTTCACTCAATGGATCACTGATCATGAAACAGTCTGAACAGCAGGAAGCCATGAAACCCCTGATCGATTCTGCCGACATTCACCCGGTCGCACGAATCTGTGGCGAACCATTGATGGAAATCCCGCTGGATTTATACATCCCACCCGATGCACTCGAAGTTTTTCTGGACACCTTTCAGGGCCCGCTCGATCTGCTGCTCTACCTCATCCGCAAGCATAATCTGGAAATTCTGGATATTCCGATGGCCGAGCTTACCAAACAATACATGGCCTACGTGACAATGATGCGCGCTGATCAACTGGAGCTGGCGGCAGAATACCTGCTCATGACCGCGCTGCTGATTGAAATCAAGTCGCGTATGCTGCTGCCCAATCCGAAAGCAGAAATAGAAGAAGAACACGATCCACGCGCCGAGCTGGTGCGGCGCCTGCTTGAGTATGAGCAAATGAAGAATGCCGCTTTGCGCCTCAATGAATTACCGCAGGCTGAGCGTGACTTTACGACTGCCCGGATATGGATTGAACACAAGACAACCGAACCATTGCCTACTATCAACATGGACGATTTGCGTCATGCCTGGATCACCATTCTGACACGGGCCAAAGTCAATCGCCATCACCAGATCAAACGTGAAACACTCTCGGTGCGTGCTTATATGAGTCAGATTTTGCGTGATCTGCGCGGGCATAAACAGGTAGAATTCTATGACCTGTTCAGCCCTGCAGCGACCGTCGCCGAAGTCGTCATCACCTTTCTGGCAGTGCTGGAGCTGGCCAAGGAATTACTGGTGGAAATTACTCAAACAGAAACTTTTGGCATGATTTATGTCCGACCCACTGACGCCACTCAATTCAATTAACACATTGGATACACTCAGCCCCGCAAAAATAAAACAAATCCTGGAAGCCGTGTTACTGGCCGCGCAAGACCCTTTGCCGGTCACAGAATTAAGAAAGTTATTCGATAACGAATTGAGCGCCACGGTGCTCGGCAAATTGCTCGAAGAACTGCGTGAGGAATGGACTGACAGTGGCATTGAATTGGTCAGCGTTGCCGGTGGCTGGCGTTTTCAGACCAAAGCCGGGATGCAGCCATATCTGGATCGATTAACACCGCAAAAAGCACCCCGCTATTCCCGGGCCGTGCTTGAAACCCTGGCTATTATCGCCTATCGCCAGCCGGTCACACGGGGCGATATCGAAGAAATCCGGGGTGTCAATGTCGCCGGTTCAGTGCTCAAGGCACTGACTGCACGGGGCTGGATCGATACCGTCGGACACCGTAACGTACCTGGAAAACCGGCACTGTTCGCCACGACCCAAACCTTCCTCAACGATCTGAATCTGCGTTCCCTGGAAGAACTTCCACCATTGGAGGAGATGAAATCCCTGATTGAATCGAACAACCCGACTGAAGAACTGCCATTCGAGGAAACGGCAACACCCGCCTCCTGAGTTCTGATAGCTGCTATTCCCCGCTATAAGGGTTTTGCGGAATTCTGCACTTCGATTAATGCCGGCGTCAGATGCGGAGCGATCACCTGAAGCAATTGCCCGAATATTTTTGGATTCCCGGCAATAATCTGCCCGCTTTCCAGATAAGTGCTGTTACCTTCCAGATCACCTACCAACCCGCCTGCCTCGGTAATCAGCAAACAACCCGCCGCCATATCCCACGGCGCCAGACCCATCTCCCAGAAACCGTCATACCGGCCGGCTGCCACATAAGCCAGATCCAATGCCGCAGAGCCAGGTCGACGAATCCCCGCCGTGCGCGGCACGATATCCTTGAACATGGCAAAGTAGGCATCCATGTGCGTCAGATCACGGAATGGAAAACCCGTTCCAATCAAACAGTCCTCAAGCCGGGTACGTTTGCTGACGCGGATGCGGCGGTCATTCAGATAAGCACCATGGCCGCGACTGGCCGTAAACAACTCATTGTTGGTTGGATCATAAACCACAGCCTGATTCAGCGCACCTTTATGCATTAATGCGATGGAAACCGAATATTTGGGAAAACCATGCAGGAAATTGGTCGTGCCATCCAGCGGATCAATAATCCACTGAAACTCGGATTTTTTGTGATCACCCTGACGACCGCTTTCTTCCGCCAGAATCGCATGATCAGGATAAGCCGTTGACAGGATCTTGATAATGGCATCTTCAGCCGCACCATCCACTTCACTCACATAATCGCTGTGCGATTTTTTCGACACAGTAAGCAAGTCCAGATTCTGCGACGCCTGATTAATGATACTGCCAGCACGGCGCGCGGCTTTCACCGCGATGGTTAGCATTGGATGCATGGTTTTGATTCAGAATTTAACAGAAAGAAGCGCGATTTTAATATGAATCGAACTTGCACGCTTGGTTTTATGGTTTTGCA
>JBBTCY010000227.1:21854-23356 GCA_038043005.1 Pseudomonadota bacterium | reverse complement strand
TAAAATTAATTAAATACGGAGGATTAGATGAAATTCACTTCAAATTCAATCGCTGCAATAGTTATGTTTTTTTCTTGGCGGGATCGGTACAGGCACATTTAGTAGCCTTTGGCTGGAAAGGCAATGGTAATGACACGATCACCATGTGGGGAGAGCATTGGCACGGCGCCCAAACTGAACCTTCAACCGCCAATGGTGGCGTCCATATTGGTATATTTGGTACAGACCCAGCTACATGGCAAACATTCCAGTGGACAGGATTCCAAAATGACTTAGGGGGCACTACTGCGGGCATGGATGGCATGGTAAGCAGTGGTATACTTGACGGTTATGCTGTAGACGTTGGAAACTTCAGTAACTCTGCATCTGAAAATGATTGGTTCTATACCAATCCTCTCGTTTTAGGGAATGGTAGTTGGGGACTGTTTACCGGCACGAATTGCTGTATCGATACAATGAGCGGCCCAGGTCAATTTATCATCACAGGAATTTCCAGTGTTCCTGTAGGAACTGGTCCTGGCACTGTTCCTCCTGCCGCTGTCCCTGAGCCTGTATCATTGGCTCTTGTGGGTCTCGGATTATTTGGATTGGGCATCACGAGAATCCGCCGCCGCAAATAAAAGAAGGTGTCATATACGGTCCCCAAGCGGGGCGGGAGTTGTAACCCCGCCCCTAACGAGGCTGTAGAAAAACCCGATTCTGAACACCTGATTCAATACTGGCAACGCATACCAAACGATCACAATAAAATTACTCCTGATTCATTGGTTATATTCTCTGTTCTGAACCAAGCCCCCATATTTACTCAAAATAACTTACTTGATTGCAAGACCAGACCCCATTTTCACTCCGCCAGTTTGGATATTGCTTCTTCAATCTCTACAGCGATCAATGAGCTCTTGGTAAGGCTAGGCCTTATACATAGCAAAACCTGCCGAGAAGTCAGAATAGATGCCAGCGTTGGTTGGTCATCACTTTTATATGAGGTAGCTTTTTTGAAACCCATTTCCCGCAGATGATCTCTTATTTTCATAACATCGCTCTCATCATCACAATCGTAGGTGTAAACACACACGACATAAACGCCACCCTTGCTTCGCCAAGCAGTGGATACCTTTGCTTGCTTCCATAGTTTTCCATCTCCAACAGCCTTCTTTACATTGCGCCATGTGTCGTCAATATATTTTTCGGCAACAAAGAACAACCATTTGCCTACCCGTTTTGATTCTGGTTGTGGGTTCTTTCCTTTGTAGATTGCTACGATAAATGCTGCGTGAGTTACTTCACTGGGATTTCCTTCTTCAGTAGACTGCACAACATCGATTTCAAGGTCTTTCTTTGCACCATAATAAAGTTTCTTATTTGTCATCTTTTGCCTTATCTTCCATAAGAATGAATAAATATTATGTGAAGTGGTACCCAAAAACTGTACAGGTTGTTAAGCTCTGACAATATCAAAGAGGAGCATAACAACTATGAGTAAGAGACGCACACAAATAATG
>JBBTCY010000227.1:12660-21754 GCA_038043005.1 Pseudomonadota bacterium | reverse complement strand
CACAAATAATGGGGTCAGGTCTTTCAAACAACCATATTTACAATATAATCGCATATAAAGTTCTTTAATAACCATTAATTATCGAAGAGGAATGTATCCAGCATCACCATCTGATCCAGGAAAATCACTCAACGAAAAGCTTCAAGCGTTTTCTTAATCCACCAATCCCATCCTCTAATCACTCGCGTTCAGCTTTTGCCTGGCAGCATAAACATATCCGCCAATCGCCCCCAGTATTACGCCCAACGGCCCTGCGATAAATACTCCGACCAATGGTCCCTGACTGGTGTCGTTGACGAAGGCCATGGGTCCCAGGAAGCCGATGATAAAACATAAACTGCCGAGCATTAATGCGCCGCTGATGACCGAAGCGCCGACGCTGATTTTTTCGCCGGAAACCAGTTTCCAGGCGTACCACCCCGCCAATGCGGCGCAGGCCAGTGAAAAAGAAGTACTCTGCCAGCTTGGGTATCCGGTTGTGATTGACAGCATCGTTCTGATAAAAAACAGCACGACCAGAAACATCAGCAGAGAGACAACCGGTTTAAGTACCTGAATCATGGGTAAGCGTTTCCATTGTTTGTTATTCAACCTAATCGATGGCCAACATTGTAATATATCTCTGTTCATAAAACCGACTGCTCGTCGGCACACAGGATTATCTCCATGACACTATTTGACATGCAACGACGCAGGCTACTGCAATACGGCTTTACCGGATTGTGTGTTTTTGTGGGTAACAGCCTGTTGCCGGGATCTATCCAGGCCGCATCCCTGTCGCTCGTATCGCTCGGTGAACTGCTGTCGCCGGATCAAAATGGCGTGCGCCTGCCTGCCGGTTTTACTTCGCGCATTGTGGCACGTTCCGGTCAAACGATCTCCGGTTATCGCTGGCATGCGGCGCCGGATGGCGGTGCTACGTTTACCACTGGTGACGGCGGCTGGATTTATGTTTCCAATAGCGAACTTGATAATAAAGCGGGGGGCGCAGGTGCATTACGCTTTAATCAGCGGGGAGAGATCGTTGAAGCCTATTCCATCCTGAACAACACCACCCGTAATTGCGCGGGCGGACATACCCCCTGGCAAACCTGGCTGTCCTGCGAGGAAACCGAGCGGGGCCGGGTGTGGGAATGCGATCCTTTCGGCCGGAAAACCACGCAAGTCAGGAACGCCCTGGGCTTATTCAAGCACGAAGCGGTTGCCGTGGATACAACCCATAAGCAGCTCTATCTGACTGAAGATGAGAAGGATGGCTGCCTATACCGTTACACCGCCCGTTCATTCGACGCCGCAGGGAATCCCAATCTGGATGATGGCTTTCTGGAAGTGGCGGAAGTGATTGCAGGGCAGATTGGCGCAGTGCGTTGGCATAAATTGTCCGATCCGCTGGCGACTTCAATCCCGACGCGCAAGCAGGTCGCGCAGAGTACGGCATTCAAGGGCGGCGAAGGCATCTGGTATCATCAGGGCATCATTTACTTCACCACCAAAGGCGATAACCGCGTGTGGGCATATGACGTGCAGTTTCAGCAACTTAGTATTATTTACAATGCAGCCTTGTATCTACAGCCCGTATTAACTGGCGTTGACAACATCACCACCAATGCTGCGGGTGAACTGCTGGTTGCCGAGGATGGTGGCGATATGCAGATTGTTGTGCTGTCTGCCAGCAAGGTGCTTCCGCTGCTGCAAATCATCGGACATAAAGATTCCGAGATAACCGGTCCTGCTTTCAGCCCTGATGGTTCCCGGCTATATTTCAGCTCGCAGCGCGGAAAAACCGGAAAATCTGAAGACGGCATTACGTTTGAAATAACAGGGCCATTTTGATTCATCGATTACCCTTTTCAGGAATCTGGTTCTCTCAGGTACTTGATAAATCAACCCCGCGAACCCATTTAAACTGGAAGCGGCAATAATGGTCAGGGCGTGACAGCGTGATGACATGACAAACAGGGAGAACTGACTTGGAATTCAAGGATTACTACAAGATATTGGGCATCTCACGCGATGCGACTGCGGATGAAGTCAAGAAAGCATTCCGCCGCCTGGCACGCAAGTATCACCCGGATGTTTCCAAGGAAGCGGATGCCGAACAGAAAATGAAAGAAGTCAATGAGGCCAATGCGGTATTGTCCGATCCGGAAAAGCGCGCTGCCTATGATCAATTAGGACAGGAACGCGGTTTCCAGGCAGATGGAGATTTTCAGCCGCCTCCCGGCTGGGATGCCGGTTTTGAATTCCGCGGACAGGGATTTAATGGCGCCCACACGGCGGATTTCAGTGACTTCTTTGCTGAATTATTCGGAAGACAAGGTGGTGGCGGAATGGGTGCCAGGCAATCCCACCGCCGGATGCGCGGCGAGGACCATCATGCCAAAATCATGCTTGACCTGGAAGATACTTACCACGGCACCAGCCGCAGCCTGACGCTGCGCGTACCAAAACTGGATAGTCAGGGGCGCACGCTGCTGACCGATCACACCCTGAATGTGCGTATCCCAAAAGGCGTCCACGCGGGTCAGGTGATCCGGCTGGCCGGTCAGGGGGGGCCGGGAATCAATGGGGAAGCTGCCGGTGATTTATTTCTTGAAGTACAATTCAATCCGCACTCACGTTATCGAATTGAGAAAAAAGACATCTATGCCGCTTTGCCCGTTGCACCCTGGGAAGCGGCACTGGGCGCTACGGTTAAAATACCGTTACCCGATGGTCTGGTTGAAGTTCGGGTACCGGAAAATTCCCAATCCGGTCGCAAGCTGCGTTTAAAAGGTCGCGGCATTCCAGCGGCAATACCCGGCGATCTGTATCTGGTGCTGGAAGTTGTACTGCCGCCCGCCACCTCTCAAAAAGAACGTGACTTTTATCAAACAATGGCACAGGAGTTAGCATTTAATCCACGCCAGAATCTGGGGGTTTAAGCCATGGCACTCGAAATTGATGCCATTTTATTGGATGATGTAACGCTCAATCTGGATGAACTGGCACGAAGCTGTCAGGTCAGCCGCGAATGGGTCATTGAACGCGTCCAGTGCGGACTGTTGCTGGATGAGGAAGCAGTCAGTGCAGATCCTGCGGCATGGATATTTGACAGCCGTAGTTTCATACGCATAAAAAGGATCATCGCCGTAGAGAGGGATTTTGAATGCAATCCGGAACTGGCCGGTCTGGTCGCTGATCTGGTCGAAGAAATAGAACAGTTACGCGCCCGCCTGCAAGCATCCCAGGCGGACAGAAACTAAACAAGGAAAACACCGTCATGTCCTTACACATCGTGTGTCCACACTGCCACGCCACCAATCGGGTACCCGCAGATCGCCTGAACGCATCACCCCGGTGTGGTGCCTGCCATCAGACATTATTTACCGCACAACCGGTTGTGCTGACTGAAGATCACTTCAACCGGCATATTTCAAACAATGATATCCCGGTGCTGGTTGATTTCTGGGCACCCTGGTGCGGACCATGCCGGATGATGGCACCCACATTCGCCAAAGCGGCCACAACTCTGGAACCACGCATGCGCCTGGTTAAAGTCAATACTGAGGAAGAACAGGGATTGGCCGCCCGCTACAACATTCGCAGTATCCCAACCCTGGCGCTGTTTAAAGGTGGCCGGGAAATTACGCGACAGTCAGGCGCCCTGAGCGAACAGGATCTAGTGCGCTGGGCACAATCCTACAGCCAATAATTTTGATGACAAGTTCATAAAGGAGTAAATATTCATGTCCGATAATGGACAGCTTTTATCCCGTTTAGCCTGGATTTCACTGATCACTTTGTTGCTGGCACTGCTCTACCAGAACCTTCCGGAAATTCTTCGGCAGGCTTCTGATCATCAGGGTAAATCACAAAACGCCGAACCACGCATAGTCCAGGCACGCGGCAATCTGGCCGAGGACGAAAAAAGTACCATTGCACTCTTTGAAAACTCACGTGATTCGGTCGTGTTTATTACCACCCGCCAACGTGTGATGGACGCCTGGACACGCAATATCTTTTCTGTTCCCAGCGGCACCGGTTCCGGCTTCATCTGGGATGATAACGGGCATATCATTACCAATCTCCATGTAATCAAAGGCGCCAGTGAGGCCACCGTGCGACTGGCTGACGGGCGTGATTACAAAGCCGCGCTGGTCGGCGCCAGTCCAGCCCATGATATTGCTGTTCTAAAAATAGGCATTGGCTTCCAACGACCCGTCCCTGTTCCACTGGGTAGCAGCCATGATCTCAAGGTGGGCCAGAAGGTTTTTGCGATCGGCAATCCTTTTGGTTTGGACTGGACATTGACCACCGGTATTGTTTCAGCACTGGACAGATCCCTTCCGGGTAGTGACGGGCGCACTATCGACAATCTCATTCAAACCGATTCTGCTATCAATCCGGGCAATTCCGGTGGCCCGTTACTGGATTCCGCCGGTCGGTTGATCGGCATTAATACCGCCATTTACAGCCCCAGTGGTGCCAGTGCGGGTATTGGTTTTTCCGTGCCGGTTGATACCGTCAATCGCGTGGTTCCCCAGATAATCAGCCGGGGCAAGTATATCCGCCCGGCGATGGGCATTACGGTCGATGGAAAGCTCAATGATCGCCTGGCTGAGCGGCTGAAAGTAAGCGGCGTCATTATATTGAGCATCAGCCCCGGATCAGCGGCAGACTCAGCCGGCCTGAAAAGTGCGACCATCACCCCGGAAGGCAATATCATACCCAATGACATTATCGTAGCGCTTGATAAAAAACCGATTGACTCCGTCGACAAGCTGCTCGCCCGCATTGACGCCTACCGGGTTGGAGACACTATCCAGATCACTGTATTACGTAATGGACAGGAGTTTCAGATAGCGGTGACCCTTCAACCGGGAGAATAAATAAAATTGACAGCAAGCAAGGATAATAAAGGGAAAATCAGAATCGGGTTATGATCCGGTCGACCGGCGCTATTTTCTCTGACGCCATGGCGCAATATCCGAATCTGTTATTGAAGATTCAGCAGTAATCTGCTTGCTGTCAAAATCAACGCGCTGTCCTGCGCTGATTGATTTGCCCTGACCATGCAGGATCATTTCGACTTGCCCGGTGGACACGGCAACACTGCCGCCCTGATTGGCTATCGTCACACCAAAACCTGCACTTTTACCCAGAATGCGTACATCTCCGACGGTCACCTCAAGTTGCTTCGCATCCGCTGATTTATTTCTGGTGTCAAAATAAGCATTTCCCCGCAACAGCTCTGCTTTGGGCGATTGACTCCGCGTCAGCATGAGTGTGCTGTTGGTATCCAGTTCGATCGTGATATCTGGCTGTATCGTGATGTGCTGATATTGATCTGGTTTTGTTTCGTGGTATTCAGTAACCAGTGGCGGTGGAACGATAAAGATCGCCCCCCCCACAAGCATGATCACCACAATGCTTAATGCTGGAAAGAAGTATTTCTTCCACCAGAACTTCGTTCCAGAAGAGTCAGCCACAGCACATACTCCTATTGTAAGGATGGGTCGGTAATGAATCCGATTCTTGCCATGCCAGCCTTGGCTGCAATGCTCATGACCCGCGCCACATGTTCGTAATGCGCCAGTTTATCCGCCCGGATATGCAGTTCAGTTTTAGGCGCCTGCGCCACGGTGGCACTGAACCGCGCAGCCAACTGTTCCATTGCAACCGGTTCGCCATTCCAGTAGAGACTGCCATCCATCCGAATGGCCAGTTCCACGTGTTCGGGTTGCGTGATGTTCGGTGTACTGTCTGCCTTTGGCAGATCAACTTTCACCGAATGCGTTAACAGCGGCGCTGTAATAATAAAAATTATCAACAGCACCAGCATCACATCCACCAGAGGTACCACATTAATTTCAGCCATTGGCGCCTGGCGCCCGCTGTCGTACATACTGCCGAAAGCCATGATTATCCCCTTTCAGTCACTGCGGCTGTTTTCGTTACTCCCGGAGCAGCGGGTGTGGAAGCATCATTTTTATCATCACCCACAGTAATCAATATAAACAAATCATGGGCGAATGCTTCCAGACGCGCCAGCCAGATACGATTACGGCGTACAAAAGTGTTATAGGCCAGCACTGCCGGTATCGCGACGGCAAGGCCGCCCGCTGTCATGATCAGTGCTTCACCCACAGGCCCGGCTACTTTATCCAGCGTACCCTGACCGGATAGCCCAATCTGAACCAGCGCGTGATAGATGCCCCACACCGTACCAAATAAAACAATATAAGGTGCCGCCGATCCTGCCGTTGCAATCAGCGTCAAGCCATTCTCTACGCGGGTGGCTTCCTGATCGATGCCATTGCGCAGTGCGCGCGTAATAAATTCACTCGTCCCACCTGCTGCCTCCAGTTTATGCGAGCTATGCAGTCTGGAATCAACCGCAGCCTCTATACCCAGCTTGGCAAGCTCGGCAAAGGCGTTATCAGGTTCTGTTTTCTTTAAATCCGCATGCACGCTTTGCAAGGAGTCAAAGCTCCAGAAATGTTTTATAAATGCTTCAGCACGTCGTTTTGCCCTGTAATTGGCAATACTTTTTGTGACAATAAGATACCAGCTTGACAGCGAGAGCGAGACCAGCAATACCAGCACACTGATGCCAACACCATCAATCTGGGTAAGAAAATGAGAAAAACTGAGTCCTTTTTCCATGAGGTTAATTTCCTTGCAATACAAAGTTAAAAGGTTGTAGCGCGATCGCACGAACTGGCTGACCATCCCGCATCGCTGGCTTGCACTGCCAGTCTTTGACCGTTGTGAGTGCTGCTTCGTCCAGACGCGCAAAGCCACTGCTTTCGACAACCCGGGCGTTATCAATACGGCCCGTTTCATCCAGCTCTACCCGTAAAACCAGTTTTCCTTCCTCACCCATGCGCCGCGAAACAGCAGGGTAAACCGGCGCGGTCAATTTAGGGCAGGAAACGGATAATTCCGAAGTCAGCGTCACAGGACCGACCGGCATTTGCGCGGGCGGCGCTTCCACCACAGCCCGCTCTGGCTCATTGGTCTGCTCCACGACCGGTTTCACTTCGGGCGGTAGTTCGACAACAGTTTTCTGAGATGGCGCAGGCGCCTTCGTTGCAAGGGGTTGCTGTTTTGGCCTGGCTACCGGTTTTTTCTCCGGCTGCAGTTTAACCGGTGGCGGCTCGGGTACTGTTTTAGGTGCTTTTTCCTGTACAGGCATCGCAATCAGATCAGCGAACAGCGTAACCATTTGTTCGGGTGGCGGGATAACTTTCTGATTCCACAGATAGTAAAACAATGCACCATGTATAATGAACACAAATAACAAGCCGGGTACAGAGATAAATTTTTGCTGTGACCCCAGATACTCAATATTTTTCCGTGCTAGCGATTGCATTACAGAATAACAAATCCAGACAAACTGCTTACTGATTCGATTGATAAAATAGGCTAGACAGGCCAATGATTTTTCTGACAATGAACAAAATCTTTCACGCTTGCCAGCTGCGCTTATAGAATAAGGTATAAACTAAGGCCTAGTATATAAACAGACATAATAACGTAAACGATAATAATTATCAATCGCTCAAATATATCCGGTTTATGCTGAAAAACAGTTCAGCGCACAGCCCCTTTCATTAACTTATCATAATCATGACCTACTCAACACCTAAATTCTGGCGTCGATTGATTTGCCTGATCTACGAATTTCTTCTTTTACTGGCCATCCTGTTTATTGCAAGTTTTATTTTCCATCTCATTTTTCGGGATACTACAGCGGCTTATTTCAGACCATTATTCCAGTTTTATCTGCTGATCGTCATGGGATATTACTTTATCTGGTTCTGGACGCATGGCGGGCAAACATTGGCAATGCAGACCTGGAAAATGCGCATTGTTGATATAGATGGCAGCATGCTGTCCAGAAAAAAAGCGCTTATCCGTTATTTGCTCGCTGTGCCCGGTATGCTTTTTTTTGGCGTCAGCATTATCTGGTCGCTATTTGATCGCGATCATCAGTTTTTACATGATCGGCTGGCTGGTACCCGCGTCACTCAGATTGAGCAACCTGTAAAGTAATCTATCGTAAGAAATTGCCATACACATAAGAAACAATATAATATGAAAATATATTCTCTTTCTCGTATATTTTTTAACCAAAATCATAAAATATATGTATACTAATCTGGTTGTTATGAGAATTTGTTACAATCTTCTCTACGTAATATGTCCCTAGTTTAAAATCGAATTTTTGAAATTTGTCAGCTATTAACCTGGTATGCGCTTTTAATTAGAGATCCTTTAAATCATATGCGTAGAAAAATTTTCTCCCTCATCACTCATCTGAGTTTCATGATTAAAGAATATGTGAGTCATAACCTTCATTGGCTTATATATATTGCCATGCTGCTTATCTTTATCATTGACCTGCAACTGCCACTGGGTATAGTCGCTGGCGTACCTTACGTACTGGTCGTACTTATCAGTCTGTGGATAACAGGGGATCGAATCACTTACATCATCACCGCGATGGGCGTGTTGTTTACCACTCTTGGTTTTTATCTGTCGCCAGGCATCGTTGCACCGATGGAGATTGTCCTTATCAATCGAGGACTGACCATCCTGTTGATTGTCAGCATCGCAACCATTGTTCTCAAAATAAAACAGAATCGCCATGACATCGCAATTCTGTTAGCGCAATCAATTGTTGATCCACTGACCCAATGCAAGAACCGCCGGGCTTTTGAGACAGAGCTGGATGCTGAAATCCTTCGCAGTAAAAGATACCAACGCAACCTGACCATGGCAATTATTGATATTGATCAATTTAGTCAACTAAGCGAAATTCAGGACAAAGCGCGCGAGGAAGAAAATATCAAAAAACTGCATAAAATCATTAATGACAATATCAGAAATTCAGATCATCTATACCGGATTGGTATCGATAAATTTGCTGTCCTATTTTCTGAAACCGATTTATTAAAGGCAAAAGAAGCCAGTGAAGCCATTCGTAAGCTGATTTCCAATAAAAGCGAAAAAGATGATCAGAATAAATTAACCGTCAGTATCGGCATCGCTATGCTGGGCACCAACGACAGCAAGAGAAAATTATGTCAGCGCGCTGAAGATGCTT
>JBBTCY010000227.1:0-12560 GCA_038043005.1 Pseudomonadota bacterium | reverse complement strand
ATGCTGGGCACCAACGACAGCAAGAGAAAATTATGTCAGCGCGCTGAAGATGCTTTGCTAGTCTGTAAAAGTAATGGAAAAAATCAGGTTGCAACCCTGCCCCAGCTCATCTGCAAAGACAAGCCACATGTTGCAGCGATCCTGTCGCGCTCCAGAGCAGATTAAAACAACCGAATCAGACTTACCCCTTTTATCGCCCGCCACTTGATGAATGAACTCACATCGAGTGAGCGATTAAAGGCAATCCCCACATACCCCATAAAATTCAGCATTTGCTTCATAATAGAAGCGTCTTTTGCTGATTTAAAAACGCACCCATCAAATATGAAAAAGCATAATTGAGCGACGTATAAAAAGAATTTCTTCAGATTCTCTTATATAATTCCACGAATACCACAACCCAGACAACACGACACAATTTTGAGATACGCATGAGTTTTATCGATAAGCCAATGGCGAGAAAATCGGGTAGCCACTCATTGACACCCCGGGTGGCCCGATTGCTTCGTGAATCCGGCTGGTTAATATTGGTAGGCGCCGCGCTTTATCTCATCTTGATATTCTTCAGCTATGACCGTGGCGATCCCGGCTGGTCGCATAGCGGAGATTCCAATCAGGTGCAGAATGCGGGCGGATATGTCGGCGCATGGCTCGCCGACATACTGATGTACTTGTTTGGCATCTCTGCCTGGTGGTGGGTAATATTTTTCCTCTCAGCCGTGGCCTGGAGCTATCATCGCATTGATGTGGCCGGAATATTTGACCGGCATTCATTATTCCTTTCAGCGGGCGGCTTTTCTTTACTGTTGACTGCCAGCAGCGGACTTGAATCGCTCAGGTTTTATACGCTCAATGTGTCGCTGCCCCTGGTGCCTGGCGGCATGCTGGGTGAGGCGATCAGTCATCATCTGGCTCAGATACTCGGCTTTACCGGCGCGACCTTGACATTGTTAATATTGATCGCTGTCGGTTTCAGTCAGTTCACCGGATTATCCTGGGTACGATTTGTCGAGAAGATAGGCGAAATCATCGAGGACTACTGTCTGCGACTCAAAGACCTGTGGGAAATACAACTGGATAAACGCGCCGGAACCATTGCATCACAAAAACGTGAAGAAGTTGTCGAGATCGAGAAGAAACGTCTGGAAGAAGGTCCCCTGCTGCACATAGAATTACCGGCGACCGTTATCCAGAAATCCCAGCGTGTCATCAAGGAAAGACAAACACCGCTTTTTTCTGACTTACCCGACTCATTGTTACCGCCCTTACATCTGCTGGATGAACCCGAAAAAGATGTTGAAGTGCTGTCTAAAGAAACGCTTGAATTTACATCACGCCTGATCGAGCGAAAACTGAAGGAGTTTGGTGTGGACGTTAAAGTGGTTGCAGCCTATCCGGGGCCTGTGATCACGCGCTATGAAATCGATCTGGCAACCGGCGTAAAAGGCAGTCAGATCACCAATCTGGTTAAAGATCTGGCGCGCGCCTTATCAGTCGCCAGTATCCGTGTAGTCGAGACCATCCCTGGAAAAACCAGCATGGGGCTTGAAATTCCAAACCCCAAGCGGCAAACCGTCCGTCTGCTGGAAATTCTCAGCTCACAAGCCTATGCCGATAATGCATCCCCGCTGACCATCGCGTTGGGCAAGGATATCAGCGGACGCCCCATTGTCTCCGATCTGGCAAAAATGCCCCATGCGCTGGTGGCAGGAACAACAGGGTCTGGAAAATCGGTTGCCATCAACGCCGTTATTCTTAGTCTTATTTACAAGGCTACGCCGGAACAGATCCGCATGATCCTGATTGATCCGAAAATGCTGGAGTTATCCGTTTATGACGGAATTCCCCATCTGCTCGCTCCCGTTGTCACGGACATGCGTGAAGCAGCCAGTGCGCTGCGCTGGTGTGTGGCAGAAATGGAACGTCGCTACAAATTGATGTCTGAATTAGGAGTACGCAATCTTAATGGCTACAATCTCAAAATACGCGAAGCAGCCAAACTGGAGCAACCTCTGATCAATCCATTGAGTTTGCCTGATACCACACCGGAATTCCTCGAAGAGTTGCCAATGATTGTTGTGGTCATTGATGAACTGGCCGATTTAATGATGGTCGTTGGCAAGAAAGTCGAACATTTGATTGCGCGTCTGGCACAGAAAGCACGCGCCGCAGGCATCCACTTACTGCTTGCAACACAACGACCATCCGTGGATGTCATTACCGGCCTGATCAAGGCAAATATCCCAACCCGCATTGCTTTTCAGGTATCCAGCAAAATTGATTCGCGCACCATTCTCGACCAGATGGGCGCCGAGGCACTGCTGGGACAAGGCGACATGCTTTACCTGCCCCCCGGCAGCGGCTACCCGCAACGTATTCATGGTGCCTATGTGGCAGATCACGAGGTGCACAAGGTCGTTAACTACCTCAAGGAGCATGGCGAACCGCGTTATGTTGAGGAAATCCTTAGTACCGATGAAGAAGAAAACGGTGCCGGCAGTCAGGCTGACTTAAAGAAATCATCCGATGGTGAAGCGGACCCCCTCTATGACGAAGCCGTTGAGATCGTCATCCGCACCCGTCGCGCCTCGATCTCTCTGGTGCAAAGGAATCTGCGCATCGGCTATAATCGTGCTGCCCGGCTCATTGAGGAAATGGAGCGCGCCGGATTGGTTTCATCCATGCAGAATAATGGCAATCGCGAAGTACTGGTTCAGGCACGGCATGAGTGATTCAATGACCGCTGATCATTGATCATTTTTACTATCACACCTTATAAATTATAGGAACATTATGAATCGTTCAGGCTGTTCCACCTTTTTCCTCATACTCGGTTTACTGCCGATGATCGCAGAAGCAGCCGCGCTGGATCATCTGAAAGGCTTTATCCATGAAACACGCACGGTACGTGCGGCCTTCGCACAAACCCTGCTGGACAAAAATGCGCGCACCATCCAGCAATCCAATGGCACCATGCAATTTGAACGTCCCCAGAAATTCCGCTGGGTTTATGAGAAGCCCCATGAACAAGTCATTGTCGGTGATGGTGAACAAGTCTGGTTTTATGACCCCGATCTTAATCAGGTCACGATACGGCCGTTCAATATCGCCATTGGCAGTAGTCCGGCAGCCTTACTGGCGGGTGGCAGCGCCATCGAGGATAACTTTGATCTGGTTGAACTGGGTCTGCAGAATGAAATTGAATGGCTGGAAGCCACTCCAAAAAGCAAGGAAAGCATCTTTGAATTCATTCAACTGGGATTCTCACCGGATGGAACGCTTAAGTTAATGGCCTTACGGGATAATTTTGGCCAGACCACACTCCTCACCTTCTCAGGACTGGATAAAAATCCGGCATTCCCGGTTGATTTATTCAAGTTTATCCCTCCCAGCAATGCGGATGTCATCAGTGACTGATTTGTTTACAAAGAACGAACCCCGACAACCCCTCGCTGAGCAGCTGCGTCCCAAAAACCTCGATGACATTATCGGGCAGAGTCATCTGCTCGGCGCCGGCAAGCCGCTACGCCTGACATTTGAATCCGGCAAGCCCCATTCGATGATTCTGTGGGGTCCGCCCGGTACCGGAAAAACCACTCTGGCACGCCTCATGTCAGTAATATTTGATACGGAGTTCATTGCCCTGTCGGCTGTCCTGTCTGGAATAAAAGATATTCGCGATGCGGTCGATCGTGCCCAGGCAATCTTACAGCAAACAGGCCGCCATACGATTCTTTTTATCGATGAAGTACATCGCTTTAACAAATCACAACAGGATGCATTCCTGCCGCATGTCGAACAAGGACTCATCACCTTTGTCGGCGCCACAACTGAGAATCCATCCTTTGAAATCAATAGCGCCTTGCTTTCCCGCACGCAGGTTTATATTCTTTCCGCATTGTCCGGGCACGACCTAACGACACTCTTTGAACGCGCCAGGCAACTTGCCCTGCATACCCTGCATTTTTCTGATGATGCGCAGCGGCTATTAATTGACCATGCCGATGGCGATGCGCGACGCCTGTTGAATCTGCTGGAACAGATTAACACTGCTGCTGAAACACAACGCATCACTGAAATCGATGCTGATTACGTACATAACGCGCTCACTCGCAGTACGCGCCGTTTCGACAAGGGCGGCGATGAGTTTTATAATCAGATATCCGCCTTGCATAAATCAATCCGGGGTTCTTCACCGGATGCTGCGCTTTACTGGCTGTGCCGTATGCTCGATGCGGGTGCGGACCCCCTTTACATCGGGCGACGTCTGATTAGAATGGCGACAGAAGATATCGGCATGGCAGATCCCCGCGCTGTGCGCATGACACTGGATGCCTGCGATACCTATGAGCGGCTGGGCAGTCCGGAAGGCGAGCTCGCTTTGGCACAGGCTGCGCTTTATCTTGCCTGCGCACCCAAAAGCAACGCGGTCTATCTGGCCTATAATAAAGCGCGCTCTTTCGTTGCCCGTGATAAATCACGCCAGGTTCCGGTTCATCTGCGCAATGCACCGACCCAATTGATGAAGGATATTGGCTATGGGCACGCTTACCGCTATGCGCACGATTGTCCGGAGGCTTATGCTGCAGGAGAAAATTATTTTCCTGATGACATGCCCGAAGTAAGTTTCTATCAGCCGACAACTTATGGATTGGAACAAAGGATTCAAGAACGGCTGACCTATTTGCGCAGCCTGGATAAACAGACAAGAAAGAAAGTTTAGGCTATCCCACTATTTTTATGGCTACTTGGAGCATGCATGTTAGAGATTCAACAATTACGCACTGATCTGGAAAATGTCACTAAAACGCTCGCAAAGCGAGGCTACGTTTTCCCCACTGAGTTGTTCAATTCACTGGAAGCAGCGCGAAAAACAATCCAGACCCATACACAGGAATTGCAGGCCAGGCGCAATACTGCATCCAAGCAGATTGGTCATGCAAAAAGTAAAGGGGAAGATGCCAGCGGTATTCTGGCTGAAGTGGCAGATCTGGGCGACGCACTGAAGCAGGCAGAAATACAGCTGGAAGAAATCCAGAACCGCCTGCAGAAAATATTGCTGGATATACCGAATCTCCCGCACGAAAGCGTGCCGGTCGGCAGCAATGAAACGGGTAATCAGGAAATCCGTCGATGGGGAACACCCCGTCAATTCGACTTTGCCATAAAAGATCATGTCAGCATTGGCGAAGCATTGGATTTGCTCGATTTTGAAACAGCGGCAAAACTCAGTGGCGCACGCTTCAGTTTGATGAAAGGCGGTCTTGCACGCCTGCATCGTGCACTGGCGCAATTCATGCTGGATATCCATACGCAGGAACACGGCTATACCGAAACTTACGCGCCTTATCTGGTTAACCGTGAAAGCCTGCTGGGCACCGGTCAGTTGCCAAAGTTCGCGGAAGACTTGTTTACCGTGCATGCTGGAACCGGTCACGAATCAAAATCAGCGGAATCAAACGGACATTCGCCTGCCTTTTATCTTATCCCCACGGCTGAAGTACCGATCACCAATATCGTGCGCGATGAGATTGTTCCTCTCCAGTCCCTTCCACTGAAATTTGTCGCGCACACTCCCTGTTTCCGTTCAGAAGCGGGAAGCTATGGCAGGGATACGCGCGGTCTGATCCGTCAACACCAGTTTGACAAGGTGGAATTGGTACATATCGTCCATCCCGATCAGTCCTATATCGCACTGGAAGAATTAGTCGGTCATGCTGAGAAGATTCTGCAGAAACTGGGCTTACCTTACCGGGTTATAACCTTATGCACGGGCGACATGGGTTTCTCGGCTGCCAAAACCTATGACATCGAAGTCTGGCTCCCGGCACAGAATACCTATCGGGAAATCTCGTCGTGCAGCAATTGCGAGGCATTCCAGGCACGGCGCATGCAAGCACGCTTCCGTAATGAGCAGGGTAAACCAAATTTACTGCATACATTAAACGGCTCAGGATTGGCGGTTGGTCGCACTCTGGTAGCCATTCTCGAAAACTATCAGAATACAGATGGCAGCGTTTCCATACCGGATGTGCTGCAACCTTACATGAATGGCCTTGACCAACTGAGAATATCAAGAGGAAAATAAAATTGGAAATGGGCTATTTCGCTCTATCAAGATAGGATCTACCATCATGCAAAATAAAAATATCAATAATACTGACAGTGCTGACAAAAACGATGAGATGGCTGCGCTTGAAGCGGAAGTTCGTGATGCCCTTGCACATGGCACCCATATTCAGGAAACCGTGCATCGATTAACCCTCAAGGCAATGAATGCCAGAAATCTCGACGTGGATTCCCTGCAGCGTATCATTACTGCTGTCATTCAAGGCGTACAGGATGGCGCACAGCAGACATTACAACATGCCTCCGATCAAACCCACACAGCAAAATCACAGATCACCGAAGCGATTGCAGGATTGGATTCCGCACTGGCAGGGTTTGCTGAGGCATCCAAACTTGCTGTTGAAGAAGCAGCAGGTCGCGCCAAGAAATTTTCTGATCAGGAACTGACCCGTACCCGCACCGATCTGGAAAGCCTGGAAAGCTTGTTTCTGGATACGTTGAATAATACAGCGTCCGCGACCAAAGGCCTGGTTTCCGATATATTTCATGACCTGGCTGGTCATGCGCAACGCAATGGCACTGCTGTCGGTCGACAATTGAAAGAAACCATCGCAATATTTGCGCAGCAAATGAAATCTGTCGGACATACGCAACTGGAAATGGGTGTCCATTTAGCGCACTCTACCGCTGATTTTATTCACAAGCTTGCAGACGGCGTACTGTCCGGAATAAAAGACCGGAAAAAATCGGATGATCAGTAGCGCGGTAATGTAATCCGTTTAATTGGCTTTATCGACACCACCCAGCGCATCAATAAGGTCTGGCAATAGTTGATTCAGCTCACCGGTCATTATGGCGAAATCGCTTTCAAACAACTCTTCAGTTGTTTCGGCAGATTCCCTGATAATATCCAGAGGCACTATCCTCCGCAACTGAAGGTTGTCATGTAGCACAAAAGATATTTTGTTACCCCACGTCATTGCAAGCCGGGTCGCTTTCTTGCCTGCCTTGATATGACGGATCGTCTCTCCAGCATCCAGCACATGATGGGTATAGCGAATCGTCGACTTTTCATCATCCATGCCTTGCAGTTCACAATCGCGGTCAATGGTGAAGACCGATGGCAAGTCATCGCCAGATAGCCATCGCGTCATGGCAGTGGATGGCGATACCTGTGTTTCGATCAATGCCAGCGATAAATTATCGACAGCCTTGAATAGCATTTCCAGCAGTTCATCTGCCTTCTTTGCATTGGTTGTATCAATAATGACCCTTTCTCCCGTCAGATCAATCCAGACATACGTCTTGCTGCGCAGCACAAAAGCACGCGGCAGCAACTCAATCAGTGCAGCTTCTTTAATATCCCTGATTTGTTTCTTCCCTACTTTATAGCCTTGCAGTTGCTCAATCGCCGCAATGCGCGCTTTAGCATGCTGGTTAATTACTGCAGTCGGCAATAATTTTTTCTCCACACCAAAAGCAATCAGCAGGTGTTGTCCAAACACATGTACAAAATTTTCCTTGTCATCTCTGGGCACTACCCATCCACGGCTTTGCATTTCCATCTGCAGACAATTTTGCAATGCATGTCTGGAAAGCGCTTCTTCCAAACCGCCTGCTGTCATATTTCCGCTTGTAATACGATAAATCTGTAAGTTTCTGAACCACATAGTTTTATATAAAGAGTCTGATTAACAGAATAATGCACGTATTTCAAAGAATACATCACCATAAACCGGTTGGCAGTGTACATGAATAACGTATACCAATAACAATGTCTCAGTACATCCGGTAAAATCCAGCATTCCTCCACAGGAAGCTCCATCCACCACCCTATGAAAAAAATTTATTCTGCGAATAATTTAATGGAGGCGCAAATAGTACTCGATCTGCTTGAGCACGCCTATATTCCCGCAAAATTATTTAACGAACATGCACAAGGTGCGATGGGGGATATTCCCTTTACCCATGCTTACCCGGAAGTCTGGGTTATCCGCAATGAAGACTATGAACGGGGGAAAATAATTGTCTCTGCCTATGAGAAAACACCGGTAACCACTGATATCATTCATTGCATCCAATGCGGAGAAGAAAACCCGCATAATTTCCAGTTATGCTGGAAATGCGGTGCCGGGCTTGAAATCACCTTACAAGGCAATGATATTCCTGAATAATAAGATACTGCGTTTCCCGCCTGTTCCTGCAAACTTTTTCTACTCATATAAGCCCATAAAATCAGCCCATGTTACCATCCATCGAAGATCGCCTGGCTCAGACACTATCAGCAAAATCAAAACAAATTTCAATCACGATTATGCTATTGGATGAAGGCGCCACAGTCCCCTTTATTGCACGTTACCGCAAGGAAGCAACCGGAGGTTTAACTGACGTTCAGTTGCGTTTATTAGTCACATGCTTGCATGACCTGCGAGAGCTTGAAAAAAGGCGCACCGCGATCATTTCCGCAATCGAAAAACAAAACAAAATGACTCCAGCGCTACTGGATGCCATTACCAATACGGACGATAAAACATATCTGGAGGATCTATACCTTCCTTTCCGGAAAAAACGCCGCACCAAAGCTCAGATCGCGCATGAGGCGGGTCTGCAGCCACTCGCTGATTCACTGTTGAATAGCCCGAAACTGCAACCTGATTTGGAAGCTGCCCAGTATCTCATGGCTCCTTTTACAACCAGCGAAGGGGATAATCCGGGTGTTGCAGATTCCCATGGTGCACTGGAAGGCGCACGCCATATTCTTATGGAACGCTTTGCAGAAAACGCCTTCCTGTTACAATCCTTACGCGAGTATCTGCTGGCACATGGCATGGTCACATCAAAAGTCGCTAAAGGCAAACAAGAAGCTGGCGCCAAGGTTTCTGATTATTTTGATTATTCTGAAGCTTTCCGGAAAATTCCCTCACATCGCGCACTGGCACTCCTGCGCGGCTGGCGTGAAAAAATATTAACTGTCGCAATTTGTCTGGATAGTGACATTGAAAAACCAAAACAGAGCACGCTGTATAACCCTTGTGAGTTGATGATTGCCAAGCAATTCGGCATCCAGCGCCATAATCGCCCTGCCGATTCCTGGCTGATGGATACTGTTCATGCAACGTGGCGTACAAAATGTTTGCCGCATCTGGAAACAGAACTCTTGAATAGCTTGCATGAACGTGCAGAAAATGAAGCAATCCATGTATTTGCACGCAACCTGAGTGCATTGCTGCTTGCACCGCCTGCCGGGCCGCAGGTTACGATGGGACTTGATCCTGGTCTGAGAACAGGCACAAAGGTTGCAATTGTCGATACAACCGGAAAAGTATTGACCACAGCAACTGTTTATCCCCATCCACCCCATAATCATTGGGATGATTCATTGCATAGTCTCAAAATCCTGATCGAAAAGTATCACGTCACGCTCATCGCCATCGGCAATGGCACGGCTTCACGGGAAACTGATCAGCTCGCTAAGGAACTAATCAGGATACTTCCTCAAGTCAGATTAACGTCAGTCGTTGTGTCTGAAGCAGGTGCATCGGTTTATTCTGCTTCTCCATTGGCCTCACAGGAACTGCCTGACATGGATGTTTCTCTACGGGGTGCTGTTTCTATCGCGCGACGGGTACAGGATCCACTGGCTGAGCTTGTAAAAATCGATCCAAAATCAATTGGGGTTGGTCAATATCAGCACGATATTGACCACAAGAAACTGGCTCATTCATTGGATGGTGTTATTGAAGATTGCGTCAATGCCGTGGGCGTTGATGTGAATACCGCATCTCCAGCTTTGCTGGAGCGCGTTTCCGGTCTTAATCGAAAGATCGCTCAGAATATTATTACTTACCGTGATTCTAATGGTCGGTTTACATCACGGACAGAATTGCGCCAAGTTCCTCACTTAGGTGAGAAAACCTTTGAGCAGGCAGCCGGTTTCTTGCGCATCACACAGGGCAACGATCCATTAGATGCCTCAGCAGTACATCCTGAATCTTATCCCTTGGTAAAACAAATTCTAGCCAATCTGCAATTAGATATTCGTTCCCTCATCGGTAATCAGCAGGCTCTTAAATCCCTCGACCCGACTTGGTATATTACCCCGCAATTTGGCTTGCCAACCATTCTGGATATTTTGAGCGAATTAGAAAAACCGGGGAGAGATCCTCGCCCGTCCTTCACTACAGCGGTCTTTCAGGATAATGTCAAAACACTTAGCGATCTGCATCCCGATATGATTCTGGAAGGAGTAATCACCAATGTGGTTGCTTTCGGTGCCTTTGTTGATATTGGCGTACATGTGGATGGTCTTGTGCATGTTTCAGCCCTTGCCAATATTTTTGTCAAGGACCCACACACTGTAGTCAAGGTCGGTCAGGTCGTTAAAGTAAAAGTATTGGAAATTGATGAAAAGCGCAAACGCATTACGTTGACAATGCGATTGACTGATCTGGTAACTACTGAACAATCGGCTGACAAAAGAGAACGGCCCGGCCCGTTACCTCAGAAACAATCAAAAAAAACCATTCTTCCGGATACAGCCATGCGTATCGCTTTCAGTCGCATAAATAAACAGAATCAGTAGCCTATCATCAGACAACTTATTTTTGCTTATTCATGACGCGCGGACTAAATAGAGCCGGCACGGGTTTACTACTGGATCGACTGGCATTGATCGATTCGGCCTTCCCTGATATATCAGCTTGCCTTGTCGCTATGTCTATTTTTGCCGTTGAGACGTAGGGTTGTGTAAACAATGGATCTTCCGCTGATTTCGGATGCCTGACGTTCCTGAATGTTTCTTCTTTATTAAATCGCGGAGCAGATCCGTTCTGTTTTATGTAATTATTCGGCCTTTTATTCTGAGGAGACGTATTATTCCTTGGTTTCTTTGCCGGTATTTTTTCTTTACCTGAGACTGGCTGCGCTGTAGATTTTTGTTCAAATGCCTTAATCTCTTCAATCTTTATTTTAGTTTTCAGCAGTTTTTCTATATCAACCAGTAAGTGACTCTCTTCCTGACTGACCAGCGATATTGCATACCCTTTAGCGCCTGCACGACCCGTTCGTCCAATTCGATGCACATAATCTTCCGGGTTATTAGGTAATTCAAAATTAATAACATGTGTTAATTCTTCAATATCCAACCCTCTGGCAGCAACTTCTGTAGCTACCAGAACCTGAATTGATCCTTGTTTAAAGCTTTCCAATGCCTGGGTCCGTTGCAGTTGATTCCTGTCGCCATGAATT
This sequence comes from Pseudomonadota bacterium, assembly GCA_038043005.1. GTDB lineage: Bacteria > Pseudomonadota > Gammaproteobacteria > Burkholderiales > Nitrosomonadaceae > Nitrosomonas. Next base: position 1,244 of record JBBTCY010000227.1, on the reverse strand, counting down.
GCTGCTGTAGAAATACCTTGGCGTGCCAGTTGTTGAGTTAACCGGTCAGCACCTTGCTTGGTCCGGGTAAAAACCAATACCTGTTTCAGGTTCTGTTGCGTGATCAGCCAAATTAACAATTCTTGTTTTCTTGCTGATTCAACTGGATGAACAATATGGGTAATCAGCTCACTGACTGAATTCTGTTTTGCAACTTCAATCACGACGGGCTGTTTTAATATTTTATTGGCCAGTTTCCTGATTTCCTCAGAAAATGTTGCCGAGAACATTAAATTCTGACGGTGGTCAGGCAGCGATTGTGTTATTTGTTTTATGTCCGGTAGAAAACCCATATCCAGCATTCGGTCGGCTTCATCAAGAATAAAAATCTCAACCTTAGAAAGTACCAGATTCTTTTGCTGGAGATGATCCAGCAAGCGCCCTGGTGTTGCCACCAGAATCTCGACACCGGATCGTAATATATCAATCTGTGTATCAATATTGACGCCACCATAAATCACAGTTGATCTGAGTGGCAGATATTTACTATAAATCTTGACGCTCTCGTACACCTGTAAAGCGAGTTCTCTTGTTGGAACAAGAATTAATGCCCGAATCGGATGCTTTGCCGGTGACATGCTGGTGTTAGCATGGCGTTCAAGCCGTTGCAACATTGGCAGGGTAAAACCAGCCGTTTTTCCTGTACCTGTCTGGGCACCGCCCATGACATCCTGGCCTTCTATAATTATTGGGATTGCTTGTTTCTGGATAGGGGTTGGATTGACATAGCCTTGATCAGAGATTGCGCGCAAAATATCGGCTGATAAGCCGAGTTGCTTAAATGGCATATATATATTTACTCCTGAACTACTTTTTCAATTTATTAAAAATATTCTTATAAAACTAATGAGTTACTTTTATTACATTCTTGTTGAAAGCAATACGATCATAGATAATTTACTCAGAAACAAGAAAATTTGGATTGATCAGTTCCTAAGAAACTGCGATTAAATCACAACTTGCTTTATCAATCCAAATTGGATAATTAAATTAATAAAAAATTGCCAGTATATTTTTCCTGATTCTAAATAAAAAGAACCCGCACAAAAATATTTTTGTGCGGGTTCTTTGTCAGAGTGCCACTGCGTATAATTTTTCTTCTAACAAACTACATTGCCATATAAAGAACAAAAATACTGATTCAGCTTACTCATCCTCGGCATCGTCCTCGTCTTCATCATCACTGCCAGCATCTTCATCCGGTT
>JBBTCY010000226.1:0-18683 GCA_038043005.1 Pseudomonadota bacterium | reverse complement strand
AAAAGCTAGCTATTTTTTTAAAAACTAAAATAGTTGTTCCATCCTATTTAAACTATTATGAGATTAACGTAATGACAGAACAATTCTATGTGGGTATCGACGAGGATGAAAATGAAGGTCTCACTCATCTGGGGCGCATCGTGCGGGATGCTTGGGTATTTGGCATCCTGCCCGAGACAGAGACCTGTACGGGGTGGGGTAGTACGCAAATGCAAATTTTGTATGAGAAAGTCTATGCAGCCTGGGAGCCGTATGCGCATTTGCCCAGCCGTTTGCCTGATGAATTACGCGAACGGCATACCCGGCTGTATACGCAGGCGATCGCAACAGCAAAGCGTAAAGGCTGGGATAATGAACTGAAAGATGATGATTAATGGGGCGACGGGAAATGGATAATTCGCGCCGGGCCGTCCAGTCTTGTTTTATTGACCAGTGCCTGCAACGCAAGTGGAAATTCACGCTGTAAGCGAGTCATCACAGCGGACATGTTTTCGGTGTAATAAACCGCATCATAAGCGACAGGTTGATCCAGTGCATCACGGGCTTGCGGTTTGAAATTCCGCCAGGCGATGTCGATCCAGCATTTGCGTTCCCCATCGATAAACACGAATTCTTCGTTATCAATGATTGCCATATATTGCATACTGCGGACTGGAACAAATAAATGCCGGGTCGGGCATCGCGACAGCAGGGTGATTGCCAGATTATAGGTGCTAGCCGGTAAATGACGCGTTTCACGGCTGATTTCAGGGTCGCGGTAACAGGTGATTTCCATGGCTGATTCATCAAAACATTTTAAAATTCCGGCGAACTGACAATTTTATGTACACTCGATAAAAAAACCAGAAAGATATAATACTGCTGACGTGTATTACCTTACAGCGGTTGCTCTGGAAACTCAAGCGCGCAATGATTGTGGTAAGGTTAGAAGTTGACCGGTTGATATCCTCTTTAATATATCCATAAGAAATAAGAACGATGGCACTTAATAAACTGTTTAATCAATTTCTTTCACGCCTCGGTCCTGGATTGTTGTATGCCGGAGCCGCTGTAGGCGTTTCTCATCTGGTGCAATCCACGCAGGCGGGCGGCATGTTTGGCTTTGAGCTGATTATCGCCATTATCCTTATCCATCTGATCAAATATCCTTTCTTTGAATTTGGGCCGCGCTATACCGCAGCAACCGGGCAGAATATTCTGCATGGGTATATGAAGCTCGGAAAATGGGCTGTCTGGACGTATCTGCTCATGGCCATTGCGACGATGTTCATTGTTCAGGCGGCGATCACCGTGGTCACGGCCGGTTTGATTACGAACATTTTCGGGCTTGAGAATCTGGGTGGACATGATCCGCAGATGGTGGCGTTCATCATCAGCAGTGCGCTTCTGATGTTTTCTTTCGCGCTGCTGGCAGGCGGTCATTACATGTTACTGGATAAATTGATGAAGGTCATTATTCTGGTACTCACGGTCACTTCTGTGGCTGCCGTGATCATGCTGTTGTTCGATAACCCAGGTCACTATAAGTCTGCGACTGTTTCTTTCTCTTTTACTGAGACTGCCCACCTGGTATTTCTGGCGACATTTCTTGGCTGGATGCCGGCACCACTGGATCTTTCCGTGTGGCATTCCATCTGGTCGGAAAGCAAGAATGAAAGCGATGGCAAGGCGACCAGCATGAAGGAAACATTGTTTGATTTCAGGGTGGGTTATATCGGGACCGCATTTCTGGCGATCTGTTTTCTGTTATTAGGTGCATTCGTGATGTATGGCAGTGGTGAAACGTTTGCAGCCGGAGGAGCGGCCTTTGCAGGTCAACTGGTGAACATGTATGAACAGGCGCTGGGTCAGTGGGCCTATCCGGTCGTTGCCATTGCCGCATTGACAACCATGTTCAGCACCACGTTGACCGTGCTGGATGCCTTTCCGCGTTCTATCAGCGCTTCGCTTGAGTTGTTGTTTCCACAACGGATCAAACATCATGACCAGGCGAGAGTTTATCTGGCCTGGTTGGTATTGATCATTATCGGGACGCTATCAATCCTGTTCTTTTATCTGACATCCATGCGCGAAATGGTGAAAGTCGCGACGGTCATCGCGTTTGTCGCAGCGCCTATCCTAGCCATATTAAATATGCAGGCAATGTTCGGTAAAAACATACCTGATCAACATCGCCCAGGGAAACTTATGAAACTCTGGTGCCTGCTGGGAGTGGTTGCCTTATCGGGGTGCTCGATCACTTATTTGTTGCTTTAGCCTGTGTCTTTTAATCAATTCTGATGCAATCTGCCTATCCTGAGAAGCCGCCTGCTACGCGTAGCAACCTGAAAACGATCGCAGCCCTGCTGCCCTATTTATGGGAGTTCAAAGGCAGGGTTATTCTGGCGCTCAGTTTGCTGGTGCTGGCTAAACTGGCCAATGTCTCGGTGCCGCTGGTTTTGAAGGAAATTGTCGATGCGCTGAATCAGCCGCATGCCATGCTGGTACTGCCGGTTTTCCTGTTGATCAGCTATGGCGTGTTACGCCTGTGCAGTACCCTGTTTGGTGAATTACGCGATGCAATCTTTGCCAAAGTCACCCAGCGTGCCATCCGCCGGGTCGCCAACAAAGTTTTTGCCCATCTGCATACTCTATCCTTGCGTTTTCATCTGGAGCGCCAGACCGGTGGCGTTTCGCGCGATATTGAACGAGGGTCGCGCGGCATTTCATTCCTGATGAATTTCATGCTGTTCAATATCCTGCCGACTCTGCTGGAAATCGGTCTGGTACTGGCAATTTTGATCAGCAAGTATGATATCTGGTTTGCGATCATTATCATTCTGACCTTGCTGGCCTATATTGCGCTCACGCTGATTGTGACCGAATGGCGCATGATATTTCGCCGCACCATGAACACCATGGATTCAAAAGCCAATACGCAGGCCATCGACAGCCTGCTGAATTACGAAACGGTAAAATACTTTGGCAATGAAGCCTGGGAAGCGCAGCGGTACGATGTACATCTGCAAGCCTGGGAAAAAGCCGCGATTCGCAATCAGACTTCGCTGGCTACGCTGAATGCCGGGCAAAGCGCGATCATCGCGGTGGGTGTCACGCTGCTGATGTTGCTGGCTGCCGATAAGGTGATCGAAGGCAGCATGACACTCGGGGATCTGGTGCTGGTGAATGCCTTCATGCTGCAACTGTATATGCCGCTGCACTTTCTGGGTTTTGTCTATCGGGAAATCAAACATTCACTTGCTGACATGGAGAGGATGTTCACGCTGCTTGACGAGAATAGGGAAATTCAGGATAAACCGGATGCCATGACACTTAGTCTGGAAAATGCTACGGTTTGCTTCAGTCATGTTAATTTCAGCTATGAATCGAATCGACAGATCTTGTTTGATGTCAGCTTTGATATTCCGGCCGGGCACAATATTGCAGTGGTAGGGCATAGCGGTTCCGGCAAATCTACCTTGGCGCGTTTGTTGTTTCGTTTTTATGATATTCAGGGTGGCGGTATACGGATAAACGAGCAGGATATCCGGGATGTGACACAACAAAGCCTGCGTGCTGCCATCGGAATTGTGCCGCAGGATACCGTATTATTTAACGATAGCATCTATTACAACATCGCCTATGGACGACCGGATGCAACGATCGAAGAAGTCCACGCGGCAGCCCGATCGGCACATATTCATGATTTCATCGAAAGCCTGCCCAATCGATATGAAACCATTGTCGGAGAGCGGGGACTGAAGCTCTCAGGTGGGGAGAAACAGCGGGTTGCGATCGCGCGGACGATCTTGAAGAATCCAGCCATTCTGATTTTTGATGAAGCGACATCCGCGCTGGATTCAAAATCCGAGAAGCAGATACAGACTGAGTTAAAGCGTATTGCTACCAACCGCACAACACTGACCATTGCCCACCGGCTATCGACCATTGCGGATGCCGATCAGATTCTGGTGATGGAAAAAGGCTGCATTATCGAGCGTGGCAACCATCAGCAATTATTGGCAGCCCACGGCACGTATGCGCACATGTGGGAATTACAGCAACAGGAAGAGATTGAAAAACATGATTAAGACTCTATTTTCTAACCCATTGGAGTGTGCCTGGATTCATGTGGCGAAATAGTCTTTTTACACCAGGTGGCATCAATCTGAACGGGATGAGGATGGCATGAAGGATTGGTTGCAGTGCCTGACTCCGTTCAAGACCGCCGAGGCTCGGCGCCTTGCGATCTTGTTTGCCGTTGTCTATTTTGCCCAGGGAATGTCTGCGCTGCCCGTTCAGGCGATCACGATCAGCCTCAAGGATCAGGGTCTCGAAGCCAATGATGTTGCGGTATTTTTTCTGCTTGCATCGATCCCCTGGTTTATCAAGCCGGTGTATGGATTGATCTCTGATTTCCTGCCCCTGTTCGGTCAACGACGCAAGAGTTATCTGTTGCTGACTTCAGCGCTTGCCTGTGTGGCAGGCTTGATTGCCGGATTTTCGAGCCATTATACCTATTGGGAGCTTGCCGTCCTCTATATGATGATGGGGTTAGGGCTGGCTTACAACGATGTGCTGACTGATGCATTGATGGTGGAGAATGGTAAATCAAAAGGACTTACTGGCGCTTTCCAGTCGGTACAATGGATTGCTGTCACCGGTGCGTCGATTGTCGTGGGCCTGTTGGGTGGATATTTTGCCGAGGGTCGGAATCTGCAGGCGGCTTTTTCTGTTGCAGCCATATTTCCTTTTGTTGTGCTGCTCATGGCTGTGTTTTTTGTGCGTGAAAAGCATGTCAATCCGGAGAACGCTGGGTTTGCAGAGATTTGGATAGCTCTGCGGACGGGATTCGGAGAGCGCTCGGTATGGCTGGTGGCTGCCTTCATTTTTCTGTTTAATTTCAGCCCATCCTTTGGCCCGGCGTTCTTCTATTACCAGACTGATGTGCTTGGTTTCGATCAGCAGTATATCGGTGTGCTGAGTTCAATCGGTTCGGTATCCAGCATTGCTGGTGCAATTCTCTATACGCCTCTTGCGCGATTGATGCCGCTGCGCCGCCTGATTAATGTTGTGATCGGTTTATCAGTGGCGACCTTGCTAGCTTACCTTGCCTATCGTGACAGGACGTCTGCACTATTTATTCATGTTATCTGGGGTATTACCGGCATGGTGACCACGCTTGCATTGCTGGATCTTGCTGCAAGGGCTTGTCCTAAACGTGCTGAAGCGACCTTCTTTGCACTGCTTATGTCCATTTTTAATCTTGGTTCTCTGGCTTCACAGAGTGTCGGCGCCCACTTGTACACCGAGTTTGGCGAAGGGTCATCTGCGTATATCTGGCTCGTGATGATCTCCACATTTGCGACAGCTGCAATCTGGCTGCTTGTTCCTTTAGTGCATATTGAACGCATCGAATTGCGCGCAAGGCATTCTTAGAACTTGTCGCTGTTCATAAGTGGATAAGATGTAAGCAAGTTTCGGCTAAAAAATAGATAATGGATAAACGATTGGAGGACTATCATCAAAACCCTGATTTGGATTCTCCTTGGAAAGAATTTTAAGCAGTCAGTGAAATATAAAATGAGTATCAGGTCTGAAGCTGAGGAAAAACTATGAAACCTTATCTATTGCTACCTTATTTGTTATTGAGTGCCTGCGCCGGGCTGCCGTCAGCAGTTAGAGATGCGCCAGCAGTAAATGTATCCTACTATCAGGCTAGTCGAGACATCAATGGTTATAAGGATACTCCTGTTCGATGGGGTGGCGTTATTGTGGACGTGGCGAATGAAACGCATTCCAGCTTAATGCAAGTATTGTTCTACCCCCTTGATTATAGTGGTCGCCCACAGTTACAAAAACAGAGCGAAGGACGTTTTGTAGTTGAAAGCCCTGAATTCCTTGATCCGGCTGTTTATGCCAAGGATAAAGAAATTACCATCGCTGGGGTCATCAAAGGAGATATCGAACGTACCGTTGGTAAAAGAATTATCCGGGTACTGCTGCTCTCCGCCACGGCTATTTACCTTTGGCAGACTTATCATAATTACTATGACTACCACTACCGTGGCTATGGTGCCTATCCTTATTTTGGTTATCCTGGTTTTTACCCATTTTACCCGGGAGGATTCTATGGCCCATACTACAGATGGTAATGAACTATAATGCTTTTTTTCGCATAAGCTACATATTCCGCGCACTATACCGAATTCTCAGAATGAACCCATCACCATCGGCCTTATGGTTCAATAAACCATGAGTAAATATAAATACAGTAATTATTTAGCTAATATTCTCGATAGCTTGAAGGCTTCGGTACCTTAACAAGAATGAAACACTTCTCCCAGAAAATTAGCGATCGACTGGTAAGCCCGATTTGCGGCTACTTCTTTGTATACTGTACCAAAACTTGGATTGTTGGCATCCGGGTTGGTGAAGGCATGCAAGGTGCCGCCATATACATGCATTTGCCAATCGACACCGGCTTTGGTCATTTCAGTTTCAAATGCAAGAACCTGTTCCGGAGGAACCATGGGGTCATCGTGACCATGCAGGCAAAGCACTTTGGCGGTAATTTTTTCGTTGGCGATATGACCCGGTGAGAGAATGCCGTGAATACTGATCGCTCCCTTGATCGTTGCACCGGATCTGGCCAGTTCCAATGCACACATGCCACCAAAGCAATAGCCCATTACAACCACGTTTGCAGCATCGACCTGCGAGAGCGTGCGCACCGTGTCCAGCGCTGCCCGTATCCGTTGTCGCAGCAAGGCGCGATTTGTGGCAAATGGGTTCATCAAGGCGGCATTGCCAGCGATATCGCCATTTGCACCAAAAACTCCCTTGCCATACATGTCGAGTGCAAAGCCGATATAACCCATTCCAGCGACTCTTTCTGCCGCCCGGCAGGCGAAATCCCGCCGTCCGGTCCAGTCATGCGCAATCAGTACAGCCGGTTTGGGTATATCTGCTTCATCATAGACAAGATAACCCTCCAATTGGGTATTGCCATCATGGTAATTTACATATTTTGTAATCATCTGACTTGATCCCTTATAAGTTAATAGTTCAAAAGGAAGAGTTATTTTTTTTCCAATAAGATCGATAATTTCACGACTCTGATTTTTATGATTCTGACGTAATTTATGGGTATTAAATTTTAGTAAAGAACTGTTGCATGATGACGCCGATGCGTAATAATGGAATAGTTTTGGGGGGCTGGTAAAGTGGTTTCGTAATAAATGCTAGAAAAGGGTAATCATATGACGACAAGATTCAAAGAAATTTCTCTGGGTATAGTAACGCTATCTATTTGTTTATTCTCTAATTATATGTGGGCAAAAGACCTTCCTTTGCAAAGGGTATTGCCATTGGAGTTATCAATCCAGGCAGCCATGGCTGCAGTTAAGAAATGTCATGATGATGGATTCAAAGTCAGTGTGGCGATTGTTGATCAATCGGGGCTGCTGAAAGTGCAATTGAAAGCGGATGGTGCAGGCCCGCATACATTGGATAGCAGTCTCCGCAAGGCTTATACTGCCAACAGTCTGCGTGACTCGACACATAAATATGCTGTACTGGTGACGCAGAAGCCTGAGTTACAAAGCTTGACGCGATTAAATGAAAATATTCTTTTGCTGGGTGGCGGTTTTCCCATAAAGATTGCCGGTGAAGTGGTCGGTGGCGTGGGAGTTGGCGGCGCTCCAGGCATTCAGTATGACGAAGTCTGTGCCAGCGCTGCACTGAAAGTTCTGCAAGCAGATGATATTTTTGAAAATAAGTAATCAATCGCTATCCATGTCCTGGCTTGTTAACTGCACTTGAGGAACCTATCTTCAGGAGCTTGTATTCTGTTATTCCGGGCAAGTGAGAAGCGTCAATAAACCAACGGGATATATTTCTCGCTATGCTCGGAATAATCTTCTCAAAGATTCCTCAGGAAGGTTGGGGAGAAACTTTTATCCAGCCGCCAGGGCATTTTCTGACATAAGGGTAGTAGCCATCCGGATCTTTGCAGTAATGCCAGTACAGATTGTTTTTCTGTACGGGAGCTGGTTGCACGCCATCATTTCGTTGGGTATAGACGGGTTCTTTCTGGGGTAAGGCAATGACCGGAGCTGGTGCAACGGGAGCTGCCACAACCATAGTGGATACGCCACGTACGGGATAGTATCCAAAGTTACTGTAAGGGCCAAAACCAAAATTGCTGCCATAGAAACCAAATCCACCAAAGGTATTAAAGCCACTGTAGTAACCGAAATTGCTGTAGAGAGGGAATCCGCCGAAAGGAACGAAAGGATTATACAATCCATAGCCCAGTCCAAATCCGAGACCCAGTGCAAGGCCGGTATCAAATCCACCCAGATGATGGTGATGACCACTGTGGTGACCATCTCCAGAATAGTGATCTGAATGTGCCGCTTGAAAGTTGATATTCTGTGTCGATGAATCACCTTGAATATTAGTGATATTGCCAGAAGCGGACTGGTCTATCTGAATGGACTCATTGTTTGATCCGGATTGAACAGCCTGTGCAGATCCGTCCGCTTGCGCAGGTTGATCAGCCTGAATTTGCTCATTATCCAAGGTAGTCTTGTTAGCCTGGGGAGACTGGTCGCCAAGGTTTGGCTGATTGATTCCGTATGATTCACCAGGTTGTGTCGATTGACTGTCCTGGTTGATTTCATTTTTCTCTGCGGTCTGACCGATCTGAGCAGATTCATTGTTCTGAGCTGAATCCTGACTCTGAATGGTTTCATTACCAGTATCCGGACCGGTATCGTTATTGATTGTGTCGCTGTCTGACTGGAAAGAGCCGGTATCTTGATAAGGATCATTGTCCGATTCAAAATTATCCTGCTGTCCCGATGCATCATACTGATCAAAACTATTGTCCTGACCGAATTCACTACCGAAATCGGCACCAGAATCAAAATCGTTTGTGAAGTCACCGCCAGAATCAAAGTCACCTCCGAAGTCGCTTCCGTAGTCGCCTCCGAAATCACCTCCAAAATCGCCCCCATCCTGGGCATTTACGGAACCGATTACCGTTAATCCACACAACGCGATGACTAGACATGTTAATCTGAATTTTTTCATATGAACCTCTGCTTACGAAAAGAGCCGTAGCCAAGGATTGCTACGCTCGACACTTGCCACCATCATATCGAGTGGAAAATGAATAGAAGCTGAATAAAAAGGACGTGGGGTTTACAGGTATTTAAGCAGTTATTGAGACAGGAAATAACAAACACCTTTCGCCAAATTTTATGTCAGTGTTCAGGTTTGGCGAAAGGTATTTGTACCGATGACAGTAATATTTATTTGTTGCTATATGAGCAGGGGTAAGTTGGCTGGATTGCTAAGGAGAACCCTCCCTCATTTGCTGCTAGTCTAATTTAGCATGGTTGACTTGGATTGATTGAATAAGGTGATAAATACCCTTTATTTCGCATCTTTGAATTTATCTCCGATTTTTTTCCAGATAACGGTTTGTAGCTCATTATTGATCCATGCATCAACAGGTAATGCCCAAAGCGTGTCGGGTGCAAATGAACGACACTGTATGGCATTTTCCTCCGGCATCAGAATTCCATCTGCATCCGGGTGGTATATGTCCGGTTGAATAAAGCGATGATTTTCAGAGAAGGAATGTAATACCGCATTGAGACCGGTTTGTTGCAACTGGTCAAAAAGCCAGTGGGTATTGTTAAAATCTGCAATGGCATGCAGACGTTTATCTCTTAGAATAGAAGCAGGGTGGCGAATGGCGGGATTCAATACGTTGTAGACCATTTCGCTGATTAATTTCATATTGAAGGTTCTGGCCCAACCATGATCATTTACCGAACGCTTCTGTTTGCCATTTATGACAACAATGTCCACATCCTCCAGACGCGTAAGATCTTCCCGCACCGGCCCGGCTGGTAGTACCAGACCATTACCAAAGCTGTGCCCGGAAAAATCCACGACAGCAATTTCCATATCACGTTCCAGGCGTGGATCTTGCAATCCGTCATTGCAGAGGATGATATTGCAGTCTGGATGTGCAGTAAGTAGCGCATTCGCAACAGCAATACGGTCGTCGCCTGCCCAGATTGGACAGATGTCTCCACAGCGTTGCGCGAGTAACAATGTTTTGCTTCCGATAAGCATTGGATCACTGTTGACTGTGACAGCATGTGGCAGACCGGGGTTATCGGAATTCCCGCGTGTGATGATGCCAGGATTTAATCCACGGGTGCGCAGGAAATCAACGATCCACAGGATAAGTGGCGTCTTGCCGCCATCTTCAGTTGTCATGCTGTCAATGACAATAACGGGAACAGGTAATCTGACGGAAGGAAGGATATCCAACCAATAGCAAAGTTTCCGGAGCTTGATAAATAAATTGAACAAGAAGCTTAATGGCCACAGGATAAAGTGTAGCGGTGTAATGCGGTGCCAGTACAGTTCGGATAATTTCATCGGATAACTCCTATCGCTATAAAAGCATCACATGAAAATTTGTTCATTGATATAAGCATCAAAAAAAATAAAAATTTCGCATAATGTATATCGGGTGGGCAAAATCTGCTGTTGCCTGTATAACGTATTCATTGCCCTGTAATCAGAAAACAGAGAACACTGGCAAAATACTATAGCGCCTTTTGATGATTATTATCTAGGAACTTGTCGGATTTAAGCAATCGTAGCGAGTCAGGTGAGAGAGTGTAGTGATACTTCCTCTATTTTGTATAAAGCTATTAATCAGATGATTAGTGAAATTTTAGATAATCCGGTGATGCAAAGTGGAATTGTACCGTTCTGCGTTGCCGCGATTACAGCAAAGCTGCTGGGCTATTTCAGATTATCGGGATTGGCGGTCATTGCGGGATTTAGTGCGACTGTTTTCCTGATTTCTGATTTTGATTTTGGGAACTTGTCCGTGGTAAAAAAGATTATCCTTTTAGGTCTGGTTGCAGCGGCTCTCGCACCCATGCTGGATCTGTTATTGGGAAAAGAACAATTGCGCCGCTATGTCATCATGACTGGCTGCGCCGGCGTGACGTTGTGGGTATTTGATGCCGTATTGCAGTATCGAGACATAAATGAAATGGTCTTGTATAGTTTTGGTATGATTGGTTTTATTGTTTTACTATCCCTGCTAATGGACAATCTTTCCCTAAAACCGATACGGGCAGGAGCTGCAGGAATGGGTTTGGGGCTTGGGGTTGGATTTTCAGCAGGATTATCCTCATCCGCCTTATTAGGGCAATTAGGGTTGTCTGTCGGTATGGCGGCATGTGCTTATGTGCTGATACATTTATTGGGCAGGCAATTATTGCCGTGTGGGAGGACATTCACATTGCCTTTATCCCTGCTTAGTGGATTGATCGCGCTGGCTGCTGTCATGCTTGCGAAATTACACTGGTTCTATTTGCCGATTTTATTTATTATTCCAGCCATTGCACATGCACCACTGCCACCGCAGTGGTCGCTGCGTACGCAGATTGTGGTGTTGTCGTTGTTAACGCTCATCAGTGGAGCCATTCCGGTTTTATTGATTTTGCATGACACGGGAGGGTTACAGGTTTAGTTTTTGTTCGTAACGTATTATTTATAAAGATATTATTCTATATACAGGAATAGCCATGATTCGATTGACTGTCTGCATATTAGTTGCTTTATTGTCATCCGGTAGCACCCAGGCATTTGCCGCATCAGGATCATACACGCTGGATCCTGCGCACACTTATCTGCATTTTTCAGTCAGTCACCTGGGATTTTCAACGCTGTATGGTCGATTTGATAAAACCAGCGGAAAATTTTCCCTTGATCTGAAAGCAAAAACAGCCGCTGCAGAAGTGAAAATTGATGCCACGTCAATCAGCACCGGCATGCAGAAGCGCGATGAACATTTACTTTCACCTGATTTCTTTAATGCAGTGGAATATCCTGTCATTACGTTCAAGTCAACAACGGTAAAATTTAATGGAGAAGTGCCAGCGAGTATCGAGGGCGATCTGACTTTGCTGGGAGTGACCAGACCAGTCAGTCTGAATGTGACAGCGTTTAAATGTGGCGTGAACCCAATAAATCAGAAGAAGTTATGTGGATTGGATGCAACCGGAAAAATAAAACGTTCGGACTTTGGCATGAAATATGCGCTCCCGAATATAGGAGACGATATCAAATTGATTATCAGCGCAGAAGGCTATCAGGCACAGGAAGATTTTGAGTAATCGGATCGATTGGCTCATGTACGGTTTGTATGATTTGGATGAAGTTTTTTCGATATCGCTGAGGAGTAATGGTTGCTGGTCATGACTATTCCAATTAAACGGTTGCTGGTGCCAACGCCTTCCATCAATGGAAATAAGAAACCCCACCATATTGCATATACCGATTGGGGTGATCCGCAGAATCCACATGTTGTGATATGCGTTCACGGGTTGACGCGCAATTGTCGTGATTTTGATTATCTGGCGAACGAGCTGGCGTCACAGTGCCGGGTAATCTGTGTCGATGTGGTCGGACGTGGGCAGAGTGACTGGCTGGAGGATGCGCATAATTATGATTATTATCCGCTGTATCTCTCAGACGCGATGTCTTTGATCAGGCATATACAATCCCAGTATCAGGCAAGTATTACGTTGGATTGGGTCGGTATCTCGATGGGAGGATTGATCGGGATGATGTTATCCATTCAGCCGGATATTCCGGTTCCAGTCAGAAAATTAGTGATGAGCGATATTGGCCCGTTGATTCCCAGGGTAGCCTTATTAAGACTGGCAGATTATGTGGGTAAGGATCCACGTTTTAATCAATGGAGTGAATTTGAGGCTTATATGAAAGCCATATCAATTTCATTCGGCCCTTTGAGCGAAGAACAATGGCACCATATGGCAGTTCATAGCGCCCGGGAATATGCGGATGGGACTTATGGTTTTCGTTATGATCCTGGAATCTCAATCAGCTTTAAAGGACGTGAGATAAAAGACGTTGATCTGTGGGAATGGTGGGATAAGGTGAGCGTGTCTACCTTAATATTACGTGGATCCGATTCGGATGTTTTAAATGCTGAGACAGCTGCGCAAATGCAGGTGCGCGGCCCCAGGGCAAGAATTGTTGAATTGACGGGTGTAGGGCATGCTCCCATGATAATGGATAACCAACAAATAGAAATTGTGCGTAATTTTATTACAGCAACGGATTGAACGGTGTGACAGCAACAAAAAAACAAACGGGGAATCCCAACTGATTCCCCGTTTGAATGTGATTTAATTTCTATGCGGTATTAGAACCGAATGTTGTACTGAACATAGAAGAGATCGGATGAAATGCCTGGTCTTTGCTTTTCCAGGAAATTCCCGCTAAACAGTTTTGAATACCCAACCATGACATCCTGATGGCGATTGACGTGAAAGCTTGCACGGAAATCAATTTCGTCACCGACATGGCTGCCTGATTGGCCGGTAAGGTCTCTCATGGTGGCCAGGCCTGATGCGTTGTACAGGAAGTCACGGTTATTTGCCAGATAGAATCTATGGTATTGCGAAATAAACGTTATCCATGGCATTGGATGTAAAGTGATCTGTGCATTGATATCATGGATATTCTGCCGTCCTACGCGATCCAGATAACCTAAATAATAGTGTCCGAACGGAAAGAGCTGGTTGAACGTGTTGCTCCGATTATCCTGTGAATTACTGTCACCGGAAGCAAAGTCATAGCGCGCCCAGACATGAGGGTTCATCGGCATGGGCAGGCGATAACCAACACCGGTGGCAACGGCGAAAGCGGAAACATCCAGATTGGATCTCTGGCCAAACTGATACATACCTTCAAACTCATACAGGATACGATCAAAGTTTCCAACCAGTCGACCACCCAGAGTATGCACAATCGAATTCCCTTGCAGAATATTTCCCTGTAATACATTCGCAGCAGAAAGATTCCGGTTGTTATCCAGACTCAGGTAATAGAGGTCAACTAAATGACCAGGTTTTGGTCGATGTGAAGCCCATAATCCATAGAAATTCTGCTGGGTATCCCAATTGTCAAAGTTGCCTTTTTCAATATTCATAGGACGTACCCAGAAAGCATCGATATCCCAGCCTGGCGTACGCCAGAAAGTCTTGACACCCTGGAAAGTTCTTCGGGTATTCACCCAGTCAAGAGTGGAAATCAGTCTTTGTGATCCGTAGAGCAATTCCTGCCGACCGACCCGGACATATACAGGGCCATTATTGACGTTCGCCAGTTTGATATCCGTGAATAGATTCAGCATATCGGCATGGTTTCTATCCGTCGGCAGCGGTGCGAGTTCTGAACTAAATGCGCGACTGTCAATGAATTCGGCAAATAAGCGAACACGATCCCGATACCACAAATCCGCATGGAATCGCGTACGGAGCATGTGGAAGTCATTGTTGACACCCGCAGCATTCAGACGGCTGTCGGTTTCATGGATATACCGATACCAGAAACTTCCACCGAAGGACAGAAGCCAGTCATTGCCAAACTTGATGCGCTTGATGGGATCGAAAATATCTTTCTCATGATCCGGTTTCTCCAGATACCGGAAATCGATATCAAACGCGGAAGTTGTCAGTATCGAAAAGGGTGCATACGGCGCAACCGGTGGCTTCTCGCTCTTTTTGCCGGTAACCATATCCCAAAGCGAATAATAGCCAGGCTCTGACGGCGGTATCATGAACAAGCCCGGACGAGGCATTGGCGTCACGGGAGGGACCTTGGAAAAGTCAAATTTACCATCGGGTGTGCTGGCTGGTGGTGTGGCAGGTGCCGCTGCAGCCGCAGGTGCTGGAGAGGGAGAACCGGTTCCGCCTGCAGGTGTTGACGGACTGGTTGCATGTACCTGGAAAACCAAGCTCATGGCGCCCACAAAACACAGGCAGGCTTTAAACAACCAGTGTGGCAAATTTTGTATAAAACGCACTTTTAATTCAGCAAAAAATTTTGCAGAAAAAGGAAAAATGCTGAAAGAATTCATTAAGGGACTCCTGTTGGCTGAGTGGCTATATATTGATATGACAGAATCGTATTGAAAGAAGAATACTTTTTAGCGTACCGTATTGTTTCTCTTAAATTGTTTAGCGAGCGATTATAAGTGATTGTGATTTATCCTGAAATTCAGATTTATTATCTATATCCATCGCTATTCTCATTTGTTCTTGGTTATAAAAATATTTTTTCAATATATCAAAGATATGAGAAATAAATATTGATTATTATCAAGGAATAATATTTGTTGTAAATTGGCTACAATCAGGATTTTGTGTTTTGTTGATAGAGATAGAATCAGGCAAATACGCTCGAAGCAGCTTATTATAAATTAAGTTTGACATCCAGCCCAAGCGCTTTGATTCTTTCACCCAAAGCAATCAGCCACGCTTCACTCACCTGCGATAGCTGCGCTGCTTCCGGTTGCAGTGACGGGCGGGCAATTCCATATAGCAGGATACCTTTAAGCGGTAAATCATCTTCCATGAGACTCCTCACAAACAAGAGATAAGCAGTGATTTCCTGTTCGCTGGGTGGTTCTCCATTCATCCGGAATACGCAGGTTTGCAGCCAGGTGGGGCATAACGATGTTGCGATCTGTAAGTGATGGCGAATTGTTTTCAGGCTGATCCGGGTATTATTGATGCGTGATCTTTCTTCTGTCCGTGCGCGATCAAATTTGAACCAGACTTCACCATTCATCTGCGCCATTCGTTTCAGTCCGGCTTGTACCGATTGTCGGGCAATCAGACTCCCATTGGTAATTAACACCAGTTTTATATGACTGAGTACATCAAAATCATGCTTTATGTTTCCGATCAATTCGATAACCTGTTCAAATTCCCTGGCGCTGGTTGGCTCGCCATTTCCGGATAAGGCGATATCATAAATTTTTCTTGCTGCAGGCGGGACATTGGCCTGCATGAAATCACCCTTTACCAGCTCATGAAGGAAAGATCGTAATTCGGTTTCCAGTTTATTCAGATCGATACGCGGTGCAGATCCCCGTTTGAGATCAGGTACCTGACAATACACACACCGCCAGTTACAGGCATTGTTGGGGTTAAGATTGATGCCGATTGAGACGCCACCGGCACGACGGGATATCACAGGATAGACATAGGTTAAACCCACTTTGTCCCGGCTGTGATCAGTTGTATTCAATAGGTTGGAAGGTGGTTGCAATGTTACAATCCCGTAAAAATTTCGTAATGTTAAAATCACACGTATGTTAATCACACGCAAACTGGAATTTGATGCCGGTCACCGCATCTCAACCCACGATAGCCAGTGCCGCCATTTGCATGGGCACCGTTATGTCATTGAAATCACGTTATCTGGGAACATTATCTCTGACGAAGGCGTTGCTGAGCAAGGTATGGTGATGGATTTTTCCAAAGTGAAGCAGATCGCCAAAGCCGTATTGGTTGATCAATGGGACCACGCTTTTCTGGTTTATTCAGGGGATACGCTGGTATTTAATTTCCTGCAATCCCTGCCGGATCATAAAACCGTGGTGCTGAATGTTCAGCCAACTGCCGAGAATTTAGCCCTGCTTGCATTTGATACACTCAATGAAGCCTATCAGGATACGTATGGCAATCATCTGCAATTAGAAAAAGTACGCTTGTTTGAAACACCCAACTGTTGGGCGGATGCAATCCGTGAAATTCCATAAATTAACCATTTCTTAGACCTGTCATATGTTTGTTGATTCACACTGTCATCTGGATTTTCCCGATTTGGCATGCCATCTCGATGAATTATTGCACAACATGCAGGAAAACAAGGTCACGCATGCCTTGTGTGTCAGCGTTAATCTGCCGGATTTTCCACGCGTGAGGGCGCTGGCTGAAACGCACAGGAATTTATTTGCATCGGTGGGCGTGCATCCGGATTATGAGGATCAGGTGGAACCGGTTGCTGCGCAGCTGGCAGAACTGGCAATTCACCCGAAGGTTATTGCCATTGGTGAAACCGGCTTGGATTATTTTCGCCTTAAAGGCGATCTTGAATGGCAGCGGGAGCGTTTCCGCCAGCATATTCGTGCCGCACGCCTGTCCAATAAACCACTCATTATCCATACCCGATCCGCTGCAGATGATACCTTGCGCATCATGCGGGAAGAAGGTGCGGATCAGGTGGGCGGTGTCATGCACTGTTTTACTGAGAGCTGGGAAGTCGCCCAGCAAGCCGTTGAGATGAATTTTTATATTTCTTTCTCTGGTATTGTGACCTTTAAAAATGCAGTTGCGCTGAAAGAAGTGGCCAAACGGATTCAACTGGATAGAATGCTGATAGAAACGGATTCTCCTTATCTCGCACCGGTTCCTTTTCGTGGACAGATGAATCAGCCTGCATTGGTGCGCCATGTGGCAGAAGAGATTGCGCAGTTACGCGCGGTGAGCATCGATGAGATTGCCGTTGCAACCACCAATAATTTTTTTAACTTGTTCAAGGTGCCCAAAGATGATTGATATATCTATTAAAGCTCGTTTGCTGGTTATTCCGATGGTGATGATCATTTTATGCTTGCCGCTGAAAGCGCTTGCGGGTATTCAGGAAGATTTTCTATGGGCGGTTGAAAGCAATAATTTAACAGATGCCTCGAAACTTCTTGAGAAAGGTGCCAGCCCGGATGTTCCGAATGGAAATGGCTATACGCCCCTGATGATTGCGGCGCAAACAAAGAATTTCCCGCTTGCCAGACTGCTTGTGCAGGCAGGCGCGAAACTGAATATCCGTAACCGGTATGGCGAGACGGCCATTATGCTGGCCAGTTATCAGGGGCATACCGAGATGGTCAAGCTGCTTTATGTCAAAGGCGCTGAAATCAATCACGCCGGCTGGAATCCATTGATTTATGCAGCATCGGGCGGGCATCTGAATACCATGCAACTGCTGTTGAATGGTGGTGCTGAGATTAATTCAACATCTGAAAATGGCACGACAGCCGTTATGATGGCGGTCAGGGGAAATTATTTTGATGCGGTATCCCTGTTGATCAACAACGGTGCCGATGCCAGTATCAGGAATGAACAAGGTGATAATGCGTTACATTGGGCAAGAAAGCGTGATCATCAGAAGATTGCCGATCTCTTGAGCGCCAGAGGAGTGCGGGAATGAGTATGCAGGCAGTCTACCAACTGATGCACGAATCATAAGTCTTCCTCATGAAAATACTCCATGGGAAGGTTGCCATTGTTACCGGTTCTTCACGCGGCATTGGTGCTGAAATTGCATTGATGCTGGCCAATGCGGGTGCGAAAGTAGTGATCAACTACATCGAGAATTAATCTGCGGCCGACAGGGTTTGTGCCGCCATTTCAGATGCCGGGGGAGAATATTTCGCAGTCAGGGCGGATGTCAGCAATCCAGTAGCGGTACGCCAGCTGTTCGATTTGACCATTGAACGTTTTAATGCGGTTGATATTCTCATTAATAATGCGGGTATCCTGATTTTCAAGAAGATTGCTGAAATACAGGATGATGAACTGGACAGAATCGTTGATGTTAATTTCAAGAGTGTTTTCTATACCTTGCGGGAAGCTGCGACCCGATTGGCGGATCATGGGTGCGTTGTGAATATATCCAGCACGGTGACGCGCCTGATGTTGTCGAAATATGGTGCGTATGCTGCCACGAAAGGAGCCGTCGAACAGTTAACCCGTATCTTTGCCCGGGAAGTCGGAGAG
>JBBTCY010000225.1:0-3316 GCA_038043005.1 Pseudomonadota bacterium | reverse complement strand
AATCAACATCATCAACGGGATTATTCTTTGAGAATGTGATCTGTAAGTTACTGTATAGGATATTTTAAGTTTACCAGTGGAGGAAGGTTGCCAAGCAATCTGACAAGCTCTCCAGATCTTATATTTTACCCGATTGATGCAGCATCTTTCTGATTGCATCAGCATGCATTTCCTCTTCAACGATCAGATTTCGCGCATACTCCTCCAGCAACACCGATTTGCCCTGAATCAATTCCAGTAATTCATAATAGGTTTTCAGTGCTTGGTTTTCATGTGCGAGGGATTCCCGAAGAATATCGCCGACCGGCATCGAGCAGATCGGATTGGTATCATGCTGATGTGTCTCTAGCAATGGACCGATAGCAAGCGAGGGATGTCCTTCCAATAGGGTGACAAGTTCACCCGCCTTTCGAGCATGCAACAATCCTTCCTGGGCTTGCTTGTTTAGCCACTCCACAATGGGGATGCGATTATAACCGTATACCATTAAGGCGTAATGTGTATAACGTACCACGCCAGCAAGCTCAAGTTCCATAATCTGATTCAGTAATACCACTGCTTTATCTTTATCCAGGCTCATGTGGTTCTCCTTTCAGCTTCGTTAATAAGCTACAGTAAGGCCAAGTTCTCTCACATTTACAGTTTATCTGCATGGCTGCTTAGATATTCTGCAACTCCTTCAGGACTTGCTTTCATGCCGGGTTCTCCTTTTTTCCAGCCGGCTGGGCAGAGTTCGCCTTGTTCTTCAAAGAATCGCAGTGCATCGACCATGCGCAACATCTCGTCGACATCGCGACCAAGTGGCAGATCATTGACTACCTGGTGACGCACGATACCTTTTCTATCGATCAAGAAAGATCCTCGCAACGCAACATGATTAGGATGACTTACTCCATAAGCGTTCATTACTTCGCCGCCCAGATCCGATACCAGCGTGATATCGATCGAACCAATGCCACCTTGGGTTATGGGTGTATTACGCCAAGCATAATGCGTGAAATGAGAATCTACCGATACACCGATTACTTCTACATTACGCTGCTGAAAATCTTTTGCCCGGTGAGAGTGTGCAATGATTTCCGACGGACAGACAAAGGTAAAGTCCAAGGGATAGAAAAACAACACTGCGTATTTATCACGAATATGCGTATGAAAATTGAAATTTTCATCGAAACTGCCATCAGGCAAAACGGCAGGCTTAGTAAAATCGGGAGCAAGTTGAGTAACGAGTGTGGACATTATTTCTCCTTTTTAATTGTTCAAAGGAATTTTTGAGTAAATTCAATTGTATTGCATGCTGCACAACTAATAATCAATAGATATGAAATCAATCTAATGAAGGCAATATTATTACTTTATTTTCTTAACATGATACTTATGATCCGAACCGCAGGGAAGTTAACAATATAACGCAAAGAATTTGACAACGTTTTTGCATAAAAGATCAAAAATGATAGGACAATCTTGATCTTTAGCAGGCCGTTGAAAAACTATCTGCATTGCCGCTGCAGTGTTAAAAACAGGCTCAAAATGCTCATTTATCATGCATAAATTGCGCTTTTTCGCCTGTTTTTGCCTTGCATCGGCTGCTTCGAAAACGTTTTTTAACGGCCTGTTAAATAGAGTGAGTTCAATAGCAAGATGATATAAATAAAAATACTTCTTTTAAAGTATACAGAAGCTTGCCGGAATTCACTGTTAGAGTCAGAAATGATCTACTTCTAGCCATTTCAACAGGTTTGACAACCTATTGCATTTTTAGTACTTTGCAGTCAGAAGTGGGTTAATTTTTTTACTTTGACCAGACTGAGTCTGCTTCAAATGACGAATAATCAAATTGCAGAGTACAATGCAGCGTTACGAAATAAACCTGTACTAGAGATAGTGCGCTGGGGTATTGCACGTGCAAACGGTCATGCAATTGTGTCAACTAACTTCCGTCCTTTTGAAGCAGTTATTCTTCATCTCTGCGTTCAGGTGCAACCGGATATTCCAGTTCTTTGGG
This sequence comes from Pseudomonadota bacterium, assembly GCA_038043005.1. Taxonomy (GTDB): domain Bacteria; phylum Pseudomonadota; class Gammaproteobacteria; order Burkholderiales; family Nitrosomonadaceae; genus Nitrosomonas. Next base: position 1,311 of record JBBTCY010000225.1, on the reverse strand, counting down.
TAGACCACGGCTACAATCGGCCAGCGACCTACCGATATGCCGAGAAGCTCCGCGATAGACTTAATCTTAACCTTAAGATCTATTTACCAAAGCTAACCGCTGCTCATCGTGATGCAATTTATGGTCCAATTCCAAATACCGATGATGAAGCTGAACTGAAGAAGTTCAGTGCGATGATGAAATTAGAACCCTTTGAATGTGGCATGAAGGAGCTTGCGCCTACAGTTTGGTTCACCGCATTACGCAAAATACAGAATCCGAATCGAGTCAGAATGGATATCCTCTCAGAGGATAAGATTTATGACACAATCAAAATCAACCCTATTTTCTACTGGACGGATGCCGACATGGAAGCGTATCTCAAGCAACATAGCTTGCCGAATGAATGGGACTACTTCGATCCAGCGAAAGCTGACGAAAAACGTGAATGTGGCCTACATACAGGATGAGGAAGTGGAATACTGGATTGGTTTTGATGATGAGAGGTAATTGTCACCACCATTTCTAATTTTTTAAAAAGGTGCTCAAATGATTGAACAGAAAAAGCTGTTTGAACCAGAAAAAATTGCTTGTGAGGTATGCTTGAAAGAAATACCGATATCCGAGGCAACGAGTGTAAAAGCTACTGATTATATTATGTATTATTGTGGTCTTGATTGTTATGAGAAATGGAGGAAGCAAGAAGAGAAGCCTAAATAAAACATGCCGAGAGTAATGGTTGACCGCGCGGCTGAATATTTATCAATACGACTTCAATAAACTTCGTGATTTATACTAGTTTTATCTGATCTGACATAGTACTTTTAAAAGAGAACATTACCGAGTTTGAAATAGGTATCGAATCTTTAATCAAACCTCAAGTAGGATTCTCAATCTTGCCAAAAAACTTCAAAATATCTCGGAAGTTAATATAGTTAATGTTTTCAATACATTCTTCTGAAGAAGGAAATTATGACTATCCAGCTTATGGAACTGCAGAAAAACAGTCATAATGTATTCAGGTTGATGTATCACTTTGTATGGATTCCGAAATATCGTCACAAAGTATTTACGGAGTTTTATCGAAGTGAGCTGAAGGGTATTATTGGCAAGATAGGTTATGACTACAATATAGAGATTGTAGAATTAGAGATTCCTGTAGATCATATTCATATGGTTGTAAGAGCGGAACCGAAAGTTTCACCATCACATGTTATGCAAGTGATAAAAAGTATATCGGCTCGAGAATTTTTTCGTATCCGCTCAGTGATAAAAAGAAAGTATTTCTGGGGAGGTAAATTATGGACACAGAGCTATTTCGTTGAAACTATA
>JBBTCY010000224.1:0-14014 GCA_038043005.1 Pseudomonadota bacterium | reverse complement strand
ATCATCGAATCGCTGTTGTGAGGGTTGTGGTAATTTATTTTTACCATACCAAGGTCAAGGTATCAGTCATGTTCAATAAGCTAAACGAACACTCAGATTAAAAAATCGCCCACGACGGAACTGCCGGGTAATTTCATCACCTTGGGTGATGCGTATATCGTCATCGAGCAGATTTTGCATGGAAGCTTGCATCGATAATCCTTTATATAAATTCTGACTGAGTACAAAATCCAGTTGATGCACAGGTTGTTCATATTTATCTGGTGCACCGAGGACACCGGCTGCCATGATTCGCTTACTGGCAACGTTATATAGCAAAGTGGCTTGCGTTTTCCAGGCCGGATTGTCATAGCCGATCTGAAAATTAAAAATCTGCGCTGAATGCCCCTGCAGCGGTCGGTTATTCGTCGTTTGCGCTATAAGATTCTGGCCGGTCAATTGCGCATTGGATGCTGACCAGGTGTAATTGCCTCCGATATAAAAATTCTGCAGACTCGGATGAACAAAATCCAGTTTCTTTAATAACTCCAGTTCAAACCCATAGATATTGGCTTTATCGGTATTCTGGTAGGTATTAAGTCCAGCAGTTCCTTGAACCGCAACCAATTCAATCGGATTGGTTAAATCTTTCCAGAAGAAGCTGGCAAAAATATTTTCGGTTGGGGATAAATAATATTCCCAACGTGCATCGAGATTGGTAATACTTGTTTGTTTCAAGAGAGGATTACCGACGGTTTCCTGATTTGTATTAATATCAGTAAAGGGTGCTGACGATAATTCCCTGAAATCCGGTCTTGACAACGTTTGACTGAAACCTGCACGAAGTTGCTGCTTGTCAGTGAGAAAAAAAGTCGCAACTGCAGATGGCAACATATCAACCCCGTTGAGCCTGGCAGTAGTAGGCCTATTATTCAAAAAAGTCTCAACTTTTTGATTATTGTCTTCCCAGCGCAATCCGCCTGTTAAGTTGACCCTGTCATAGAACATCCAGTCCATTTTTCCATAATAAGAAAAAAGATTCTGGGAAGCGTTATACCGATCACTGCCGCGCGTCACATCGCGAAGCTGGTATCCATTTGCACCGATATATTGAGGCTGCAATATATTTTCCAGAGTTGACTGTGATAGAACAGTTGAGCTAAACCCATCAGAACCAACTGGAAAATAATTAAAGCGCTGAATACCTGAATCTCTGGTTTTACTCTGGTTAATAAAACCACTGCTCACCGTGACTTTATGATTGGTTGAAAGCTGCATAGGTAATTTTCCGTCAACACGCCAACTCTGATCTTTGTCGACCAAGTCTGAATACATAATCTGATTACTATCTGGTCGCTGAGCAAAATAATAGTTACCCTGGCCATTTGAATCAAAACGATAATCCCGTGTTTTAGGCTCATCCCTGTTAGCTGTTGCATTGGTATATAACCAATTAATGGATAAATCTTTCAGCCAATCAAATCGATGATCACCGCCGACCTGATTCATCAACAACTGATTGGAGAAGAATTTAAGTCTCGTTCTACGAATATCATTCGTCTCCGCATCGGTGAAACCTTGAGAAACCCTGGCTTCATCAAACGCCTGGCGCAGAAACATCGTTTTGGCAAATAACCGGTGGTTGTCTTTGTAGTGAAGTTCCGTTGCCGCATAGCCGGTTAACTGCACTTCGCGCAGCGATCTTTGCATATAAAAATCCTGAACTTTTCTTAAACTACCATCACCGGTATCAGCAGCGACAAATTCTCGATTGATTTCATTTTGTTTCCTGAATTCCTGTTTCCAGCCTGCCGCAGCAATATAACCTAGCCTAAAATCTCCCAGCGAAAAACTATCCCCCATTGATGCCTGAAAACCGGTATCGGGTCCACGTTTTTTCTTGTTGATATTCCATACCCCTGATAAATCCTCACCAAGCTTTTCGATCTGGGTAGGAGTAAGCCCGTTTGGATTAAACATTGATACTGGCTGTATGGTTCCGCCATTTTTGGTTGCATCAGCAATCGAATCCGGTAAAGCACGTGCACCATCGTCATAACTTGTAAAATCGCTTCCACCCCCCTTGTAAGTCAGGCCATCCTTAAAAGTTGTATTATCATTGAGGCCTGTCTGCAAATTTAAATTGAAGAAAAATGCGTCTGGAATTCCACGCGTACGTAGCTCTACCGTACCACCCGCAAATTCCGCAGGACGATCTGCCGAATAGGTTTTTTGAACCATCACACTTTCAAGAATATTGGTCGGAAAAAGATCCAATGGCACTACACGTCTTGTCGCATCGGGACTGGGAATTGCCGCACCATTCACCAGTGTCGTGGAAAATCGCTCACTCAGTCCACGGATAAAAATGAACTGACCACCAACCAGTGTCAGACCGGAAGCCCTTCGCAGTGCACTGGCAGCATCACCATCACCACTGCGACTAAATTGTTCAGCCCCCAGAACGGTCGTCACTGCCGATGAGGCTCTTTGTTCCTCAATAACAGATGCGATGGTGCCGGCAAGATGAGGTTCCAGAACTACATATTCAGCCAGTTCAACACCTGCGGGTGTCAATTTAAAACTTAAATCTGTACTCTGCCCATTTTCAATTTTCACCTCGTCCAGTGTTTGACTGCTATAAGCATTATGTAACAAAGAAACGCTATAACTGCCTGTAGGTACAGTCGCCATTATCTGCCCTTGCTCATCAGTTCTTAGTTTTTGTTTTAATCCGCTTAGAAAAACCTGCACATCCTTAACGGGTCTTCCGGTCTCTGCTGATAAAACTTGCACAATGACTGTTCCTTCACCTTTATCATGTGTTTTTTCAACAGCAGTATCTAATCCTGCAATCGTACCAGCCACTGAACTTTCAATATTTAATAAGGGTTTCTTGTTATTCGTATAAAAAGTGACAAGAATTTGTGCATTCTCTGCAGACCGTAGTGGCAAATTAAAAGAAAATTCCTGATCTTTTGCTTTGATCGTAATGTGATAATACCCAGGCGGCAATTTCCCGGCCAAACTTCCATTTGAGTTAGTTTTAATTGGAGAATCCCCATCAGCTTTCCAGCTCAAAGTGGAAGGAATGGCCTCAAAGATCATTTTTGGATTCGTTTTCTCGTACGCTTCGCTATAAATAGACACTTCAGCATCAGCAACGGGCAATCCATCCTGAAACAGATGGATTGAAAATTCAGCTTTTTCAGTATTTCCCCACGCAGAAGGATTTATCAAAACCATAACAATAAAAACCAGCAAGAAAAGCAATACTTGCTTCAAGACATTTCTATAATTTCTACTTTGGGAACCATGATAGGAATATTGATGATTCAAGTTTGCTCGCACAACATAAAACCAGAAAGATTTGTAAGATTCAGCATTCATTTGGCGTACTAAGCCCCCTCTTCATCTGCAATCCAGTTGCTTGTGAAGATAATTTTTGAGTAAGTCAGTTAAGTAGATAGTGTCAGGTAGGCGTTAAGGCGGTATGAAGAGAAATACAATGAATGGTGTTCCACGATTAGTATTTTCGATCGGCTGATTGATAACAAATCGTGGTTTTAAGTACCCATAGCACGATTTCTGTATTGCAAGTAATAGAATTATGTACATTGCCATGGCTCAGTTTTGCAAACTTCCATCAATCGACGAAGCTCAGTTCCTTTTCTAAAAAGCTCGGCATTTTTCAAGTGATCCAGATGTTTATTAGCTTCAGGAAAGCGTCCACTAGAAAATAAAGCATAAGCAAGTGCATACCGAACATCTTGATCTTCCAATAATCCGCTTCGATATAAACTGGATTCCATATTGGCTGCACGCTCAAACTGCTTTAGTGCAATAAAAATGGACAATCTTTGTTTAAATTTTATTTTCTGATCATTGATACTTTCATTGAGTGTTAATGCCTTATGAAAACGACCGGCACGCCGGTAAATTTCCGCAGCTTCAGCTTGTAAACCTGGATTCAGTAAAGCAGCCTGCTCAAGAATAAATGCTGCTGAATTGAGTTTTCCTTGATCCAGATAAGTATGTGCTAACAGTTTTGCAACCATTTCATCGTGAGGAAACTGCAACCGGGCAATTTCCAGAATATTCAATGCTTCCTGATATTCCCTGCTAAGTCTGAGCGCATTTCCAAACGCAATATAATCGGCTGCAGCCGCTTTTGATCGCTTAAGGTATTCTCTGCCTAGCTTCACTGCTTCCTGATATAACTCAAGCTCGACAAGATAAAAAACCTTGCGTTTCAGGAAACGAAAATCTGCCGGGAAAATTTTCTGCCCTTCATTTAAAGTATCAATGGCAGCATCCGTTTCTTTCAGGTGCCAATAGGCTTCAGCTTTTAAACTAATTAAGGAAGCGTCTTTATTGACCTGATCACCCGCCTTCACAATGGCCTGAATTGTTTTCTGGTAATCTTTAAGCCCGAAATAGACTTGTGCCAAATAGATAAAAATTGCTTGATCTTTCTGTCCATTCTTAATAGCTTGTTGCAGGCTATCTCTAGCTGCTTCCAGGTCATTCAGATTCATATAAGCGAAACCCTGCAGCGTGTAAAATCTTGCCAAATCTGTTTTCTTATTTTCCAGATCAACACTTTGTAATGCTAATAAAGCACGATCGCTGTGACCGTCTTTAAGCATGATGGCAGCAAGCTCAATAAAATCGGTGGATTGCGTTTTATTTTCGGATGCCCATACAGAGTTGCTGTAGTATCCAAGGACAAAAACAACAATAAGATAATAGATCGGCGTGGCTATCTGTAGCTTGTATTTCATTTTATTCATCAGAATCAAGCAATAAGCTGAAGAATCAGGAAAGATCAAAACGAATCTTTTGTTTTGCCCAAACTCTGACAGTATCTCCCTTATATTTTGCCGGCTCGAAGTGCCATGCACGAATACCTTGCAAAGCAGCTGCATCAAAGATTCCAGATGGATTTGACTCCAGCACTTGTACCTGATTGACTGATCCATCAACTTCAACGAGTACCGACAAAAGAACATAGCCTTTAACGCCATTCTTTTTTGCTGCTGGCGGGTATTTAAAAGCTCCTCTTGTGACAGGCTTCGGTGGAACATCCACTAACTCTGCTGTCATTACGGCATTACCTGTCTTACCTAACAAGCCATCATCCAAACCTCTTCCCTGTCCATCATCCAGACCCAGCGATCCAAGATCAATGCCAGACAGTGCTGTGTCAAGCCCTTTAAAAGGTGCCGGTGTTTGAGGTCTGGTCACTTTTTTAGGCTCTACTTTTTTAATCTCTTTCTTAGGCTCCTGTTTGATTTCTTTGGTCATACTGATTTCTGTCACTTCTTGCGCAGGTATTTTCTCAGTCTTTCCCATATAATGATTCATAGTCAATATCAAACCAAAAACCAGAATCAGCCCAAATAACATTGATACAATGCCTGCAAAGTGTTGATTCAATTGTTTTGTTTCCATATTATTATCACCCCGCTTCTTTTTTAGTTGCAACACCTACACTCTCTGCCCCTGCCAAACGCGCCTGATCAACTACTTCAACCAGTTTCCCTGCAGGAACACCTTCATCAGTAACGACTAAAACCACTTTATTGGAAGAAGTGCTCAATAAATCACGTAATTTGCTTTGTATCAGCCACAAACGTACCGGTTCGCCATCCATATAAGTATCTCCATTCCGATCAATAAACAAACGGATAGCTTTACTTGAGGCGGCCATTGAACTACTGGCTTTAGGTCGCTCCAATTCAAGTTTCATATCTTTTACGAAGGTCGTAGTAACCATAAAAAAAATCAGCAAAATAAAAACAATGTCAATCAATGGCGCCATATCTATCGTGGCTTCAGCTTCATTGGATTCTCTGCATCTCATAGTTCGTTACTTCTCATTAAGTTTTTTGACAGTGGTAGCTTGATGACACAACAGATCTTTAACTTGAGAAAGATCCTGCTCAATCTGGCGTTGCTTCCTGTTGAGAATGCTATGCGCCAATAAACCTGGAATCGCAACCGTTAGACCCATCTGAGTGGTAAACAAAGCTTGCGAAATCCCACCCGCAATGCCACCAGATTGAGAATGCAGCGTCATTGTTGCCAGCGAATCAAAGGTCTCTATCATTCCAATTACTGTTCCCAATAAACCCAGCAATGGAGAGATGACAATGACCACATGACTAAGCACAGAAAATTTTCCGATTTCTCTTTCATAGTCATAAAAAGCAGCATCCAGATGGCGTCGCAAGTTTCTGACACCTTTCTTCTTTAACTCAATACCTTGCCGTATCGCCTGTGCAACAATATTTTTCGCTGGCTTATCAGTGTGTTCCTGATAGTATTTCAGCATATCGCGTACACCCATCAATTTTGGTTCTTTCATGACCCAGAATCGATATCCCACTCCATACCAAAGGAGCAAGATACAAAGTAATAGTGGCGGCATGACAATTCCACCTGCGACAAACAACTCCTTAATTAATATAATTTGCTCTGAAAAATTCATTTCAAGCGTTATTTAATGCCAGGTTATTTTCATTAACAGCAGGAATACTCACTTCCTCCAAATCAAGCCCGCCCCCTAGAAAAATATTAATGATTCTGAGTGCTGAATGCTCCATATCATGTTTAATATTTCTTGCCCAGGAAGACAATATAGATCCCAGCAATAAAGCTGGAATTGCGACAATCAGACCTAATTCTGTTGTGACCAGAGCGATGGCTATACCTTCAGATAATAATTTTGGATCACCAGTACCAAACTCGGTGATCATGTCAAAAGTTTCAATCATCCCGGTTACGGTCCCCAACAAACCGAGTAGTGGCGCTATCGAGGCAATCACCAGAATGGCTGGCCCAAACCGATCCAGCGGGCCAGATTCTTGCAGGATCGCCTCGTATACAATACCCTCCATGTGATCCCTGTCATCTTTCAAATGACGCAAGGTATAGTGCAAAACCCGTCCTATAGCAGACGAATCGTCTTCACAACTTTTTTTAGCAACATCCAGATTACCTGCAGCAAGCTGTTGGATGATCTGATCAGTAAGATGCTTTGTATTAGCGCCATTCGAACGCAGCAAATAAACCCGGATCAGGATAAGCAAGACCGCAACACCGCCAAGTATTACGATAACCCAACCAATCGGGCCGCCCGAATCGATAATGCCAACGATAGTTTTTTCGGATGCTTCTTCGACAGTGTTTGTCCGTGATTCAAATAAATATAACTGCAATATGTCAGGCTGCTGATTTTTGTTCAAAGCCGTAGCGGTATCGGAACCAGAGCCTTTCCACACTTTGAACTCACCACCGCCCGCGGGCACCAAACTACCGCCCCCCTCAGTACTAACACCATAAGCCGCAATATTGCCTAGATGAATGAGATTTCCCTGAGTTTGTTTACCATTCTCCAAGAAAAAATTCCCTGGTTTAATTTGTGTCGCTCCCAGTCCTTGAAGCAGGGATAATGCGTGTTTGAAAAAATAACCTATTTTGATTTGATCATTGCCTGTGGCTTCTTTTATGGATGAAGGCATTTCGATGCCATGGTTTTTAAGGGTCGCCTCTGCCTGTAAATAGGTTGTCTCCAAGGCATCGCTGCGTTCAGTAACAGCAGCTTCTTTACGCTCGACCTCTGTCAGTTGCGCGTTGAGTTGATCAATTTTGGCTGAGCGTTCAACCGAACTCCGTTCAAGGCTATTAATCTTGTTACTGAGTGCTTGTTCTTCACGACCGACACTGGATTGATAGTTTTTTAGTCGATCGATCAATTCCCGCTTCTGTGCTTCCAAAAAAGCATATTCACGTTTGTAAGCCGTTTCCAGATTAACTGTCTCTTGCTTTGGCAAGCTCTGTTTCTTGGGTGAAGCAATACCTGGTTTTTCTTCTGGCGCTGATACAGATATATCCTCCGTAGACACTACGGATTTATCTTCTTTGGCAATGACCGGATTTGCCATTGACATCAGTAGCAACGATATTAATAGTGCTTTTTTCATTTTCTCAGCGGATTAGGTATTTCAAAATAACCTTGGCGTATTTGTTTTTTCAACGAATTGAATAAATTTGCGATCCGTTCAATATCGTTAGTGCTATCGACGGTCTCAAATTTCCAGCCGCTATCAACAGATGGTCTGGCCATTCCAACCCGGCTATCTCTAGTTTGAAAAAAAAGGAAAACTGTGCCTAATTTTGCAATATCAACCAGCACTTTTTCTCCATCCAGCGATACAGTTTGTTGATAGATTCCATTTTCCTTACTTAAGCGAATTTCATCTTCTATTAATGACCATGCCTGATTAACTGCTTTATTAGGATCAATCAATTGATTAACCACTTTATTCTCCAGATCTCCAATCGCCTTGATACGGTCTTCCGTCTTGAATGGAAAACCTGTCTGAATATATTGCTTATACTCTTTTAGTATCTCCAGCAAGACAGGTTTCAGACTCTCGCCTGACTGTTCCGCTTTCTTGGCACCCTCAGTCATTTTTCCTATGGAATGCTGTAGTTTCTCGATACTTAGTTTTTGTCTTCTTTCTTCAACACTTAAGTCTGCCAGTTGCGAAGTCAGAGAAGACATTTTGCCTCCATGCTTATCCTTCTCAGCGTCAAGCTGTGTTTGGAGTGTTTCGACTTCACCACGAATCTTGGCGAGTGATTTCGCTAAATTTTCCAGACTATCTCCCATTGCCATAGGGGCAAAAAGCAATATCATCTTTAATCCGACTAATAAAATTATTTTTTTAAAAAAATGTTTAAGCATAAATCCTATTTAACTTAATAAATCTAATAAGTTGGAGTACATCAACAATGGATTAAATATCTAATCTGGAATTAATCCTTCATTAACAATGAATGGCTGAATACTACAAGCTGAATATTTCACTTTCATGACATTTAAGTGTCATTAAGTTTTATTTACTTTTTGCCAAAAGATGTACAAGGAGAATTATAAGATTAATAGCAGTTTGTTTAATAAAAGTTATTTAACTTATAGGGAGGTATTACATATTTATTTCAATTTCTTATGGCTGAATATGTAATATGAAATGTTTGTCTATTAAAGAAAGGAAATTATCTGTAAAAGTAGTATGTGTTTTTTTGCAACTTGCAACACAACGGAATAAAACAGTATCAATATCTGTTGTTATTTGCTGTTTGATTCTCCGACTTGGTATGGTCTTATATTTGGATAACAACAAATAGCCTATTGGGGTACTCTCTGCCTTATATCGATTATGGGTACCAGGTTTGAAATATGAATCAGCAAAAGAATCAAATGTGGCATTTTACAAAGTAAGGAAAATAAGTGTAGATGCAATCACGTAGATAGCTGCAGAAAAAATAACAAAAATTGTTAACTCAATTAATTCATTGTTTATCAAGATTCTGTTGATCATGATGTCCTCGTTAGTATGTTGTAATGAAATTATTGTTCTCAAATTCATAACCACACGATAGCCTTTTTCTATGTCAGCTTAATGGCAATCAAATTAAGTTTTTGTGACGTTTTAGTGACTCATTCCAGTTATCACTACATCACATTCCTGCTCCAGAATGTCAGGAACCTTGTACTACATAGTACAGAGTTAAAATAATTTACAATTTAACTAATTGATATATTTATAATAATCACATTTTTACAAAATTGTCATAATTATGTAATGCTTTCTTTATAGTATCTCAGCATCTTGTAATTACATTAAATGTAAATGGAGTCGCTGATGGCTGTAACAATACTGGTTGTTGAAGATGAACCTGCGATTCAGGAATTAATAGCACTTAATCTAAAAAAAGCAGGCCATATGGTTCTATGTGCGGATAATGCAGAACATGCAAGAAAAATGATTAATAATGTTTTGCCCGATCTTGTATTACTGGATTGGATGCTACCTGATATGAGCGGTCTGGAATTTGCACGTAGATTAAGGCGAGAAGAACGCACGAAAGCTATTCCAATTATTATGTTGACTGCTCGAATCCAAGAAAATGACAAGATTTCCGGGTTAGAAGCCGGCGCAGATGATTACATTACTAAACCCTTTTCCCCGCGCGAACTAATCGCCAGAATTAAGGCTGTGCTGCGTCGACGTTTACCAGAAATGTCCGATGAGATTATTGAAATTGGCGGATTAAAACTCGATCCAATAACACACCGGGTATATGTAAATACGAACGACAAGCTATTAAAACCATTAGAAATAACACTTGGCCCTACTGAATTTCGTCTTTTACATTTTCTGATGGCCTATAAAGAACGAGTACATACACGTGCACAGTTACTTGATCGAGTATGGGGTGATCATGTGTTTATTGAAGATCGCACGGTTGATGTACATATTCGCAGGCTTCGAAAGATTCTTGAAGCTGTTGGTAAAGAAAATCTGGTACAAACTGTTAGAGGAACTGGCTATCGATTCTCAATTGAATGTAATATGGACAATATAGAATAAAAGAATTTAGCCAAAATCAGTACATAAATCCTCCTTTCGCTGATAATAAAACAAGGTAAGTTGTATTGTAGTAGTCATGCGCCTTCGGCGACTCATTGTTCTTAGATATTGATTATCATAGTGGAACAATCGCCTGCTTTAATTGAGCAATCTCTGGTTGATTGAGTGTTTCAGTTTTCAGTAACTGCTCAGCCGTTTTATCCAGCAAAGCACGATTGTTCTGCAAGATGCCAACGGCCTTTTCCAATGCCTGATCGACCAATGTGCGCACGGTTATATCAATTTTATTGGCAGTCTCTTCACTGTAATTACGACTTTGTGGCATGGGAATATTGGGTTGCAAAAAAACAGATTGTTCACGATCATAAGCAACATGCCCCAGTAATTCGCTCATGCCATAACGCAATACCATGGCACGGGCAATATCGGTGGCACGCACCAGATCATCGGCCGCACCAGTCGACACTTCATTAAACACCACTTGTTCTGCCGCACGCCCACCCAGCAATACTGCCATTTTGTTTTGCAATTCTACACGAGTCATCAGGAAGCGATCTTCTGTCGGACGCTGGATGGTATAACCCAATGCGCCGACCCCACGCGGAATAATGGATACCTTATGCACTACGTCGGTGCCGGGCAGTGCCAATGCCACCATCGCATGCCCCAATTCATGAAATGCCACTACCCGTCGTTCTTCAGGATTCAGCAAGCGGTTACGTTTTTCCAGGCCGGCCACAATTCGTTCAATCGCATTATTAAAATCATCCATCGTCACGGATGCTGCATTGCGCCGGGTAGCCAGCAAGGTTGCTTCATTGATAAGATTCGCCAAATCCGCGCCGGTAAAACCCGGTGTTAACGCAGCAATCTGTTCGATTTTGACATCCATATGCAACTTCACTTTCTTTGCGTGTACGGCAAGAATTTGCTCACGACCGATCTTATCAGGTCGATCTACCAATACCTGGCGATCAAAACGCCCGGCACGCAACAAAGCCGGATCAAGAATTTCCGGTCGATTGGTAGCCGCAAGCAGTACGATTCCACTGCTGGGATCAAACCCATCCAGTTCGGCCAGCAATTGATTCAGTGTTTGTTCCTTCTCATCGTGTCCGCCTCCCAATCCGTAAGCACCACGGGCACGACCGAGCGCGTCCAGTTCGTCAATAAAGATGATGGCTGGCGCCATTTGCCGTGCTTGCTCAAACAAATCCCGCACTCTGGCCGCGCCCACGCCGACAAACATCTCAACAAATTCAGAACCGGAGATAGAAAAAAATGGCACGCCAGCCTCACCTGCCACGGCTCGCGCCAGCAATGTTTTTCCCGTACCCGGTGGACCAACCAGCAAAATTCCTTTTGGTGCCCGTCCACCCAGTCGGCCGTAATCAACCGGATTTTTCAGGAAATTGACAGTTTCAATCAACTCTTCCTTGGCTTCATCCACGCCAGCCACATCGGCAAAAGTCACTTTCGTTTCTTTCTCGACAAATATTTTGGCGTGACTCTTGCCAATTGACATCAATCCGCTACTCATGCCACCATCCATGCGACGAATGATAAACAGCCAGATACCGATAAAAACGGCGGTTGGCAAAATCCAGGAAAGTAAATCTCGCAACCAGGTGCTTTTTATAATGCCGGTATAAACCACGTTGTGTTTATCCAGTATTTCTGCCAACTCCGGCTCTACACGCGTGGTTACAAAATCCTTGAATCCATCTGCATGCATTTCCTTCAACGTGCCATAAATCTGATTTTCGGTAATCGCAATTTCAGCCACCTTTCCCTGTTCCAGAAGGTGTTGAAAACGACTGTAGGGAATTGGTTCGACTTTGGTATATTGCATATACAGGCTTTGCACAAACAATAAGCCTAATATTGCTGCGATAAGATACCAGAAATTGATTTGCCCTTTTTTATCCATTGATAATCCTCAGAGTTAATTCAGATCAGAAACGCCAGTCCATTTGAAGTCCGCCTATATTGATTTGTTCAGAATATTGCCCTATGAGAATATCACGCGTTGCACCTTCCCGATTGATGGAAGCATCATCCATGAATAAGTGGGCGTAGGCCCCATGAATATTGATATTTTTCAGTAACGTATAAGTAAAACCTGCTGTCAGCCAATATCGATTAATATCGGGAATTCTTGGCGATCTATGTCGTGAGTCTGGAACAGGTGTTTGGTCATAAGCAAATCCGGTTCTGAAAACCCATCGATTGGTTTCGGGAAAATAATTGACACCCACCGCATAGCGCCAGGTATCTTTCCATTTTAAATTCTGAACATCATCACTTTGTGCGGATGAAAAATTTGTTTTGAGCTCCCGGACAAGACTCCAATGCGTCCACAGCGCATCTGCAGAAATAGCCCAACGTGGATTAAAGCGATGGGAAAAACCAAACAGAACATTATCCGGCAATGTAACGGCTGTACGTGCAGCAGTATCTACGAAAGAATTACCTTGCGTCAACACATTGGCATTACCCGGCACAGAAAAATTCGCATTACCCTGCACATCATGTGCAATTCTGGATCGATAACTGACACCGAAGCGGGTATCCTGACTTAACGCATAAAAAGCACCGAAGTTGTATCCAAATCCCACACTGTCACCCTTAAGCGAAACATGTCCACCCGCCGCCTGCGGGAGAAATCCCTGACTGGCGCAGGAATCCAGACCGAAAGATTTGAGGCAGGCTGTTCCAAGATCGATCGCATTGGTTAATTTAGTTTGCAAATATTGCACATCAAAACCAGCACCAATCGATAATTTCTCCGACACTTTCAACGACAGGGATGGATTGAAGTTCATTGTCAATAACTCTGAATCAATGGCCTGATAACGTCCTTTCCAATCCGGATGATAACTGCTGCGCATACCGAATGGCACATTAATCCCAAGGCCAAATGCCATTCGATTGGTCAATTCATGAACATAATAGAAATTCGGTAAGCCGATTAAATTTCCAGGATTTCCTCCATTGTTTCCTTGCAGAGGAGAACCACCTAGCACAGGATTCAAGTGTGATGCATCATTCCTGAAAATGGCCGATGGTGCTGTGAGATAACCTGATACCGAGACCAATCTGCCTCGCACTTGGCTCATTGCCGCAGGATTGAAAAAAACCATGCTGCCATCTTCAGTATTGGTTGGTGCTCCGGAGAATGCCTGTCCTAATTCTCTGGCACTTTGTTCCATTACCGCAAGGCCTGCACCCACTGCTGATGTTGAGAAATAGAACAGGAAGCAGCCAAGATAATAAAAACTGTGATAAGAAAAAGAAACGATAGTAATTCTGGATTTAATGATTTTACTCCTACCCCTGATAATCTTTCTCTTAATAATCAATAAATCTAATAAGAATTGTAATGTACTTCTTAAGCGATGCAAGCAATCTGATTATTTTCTTTACTCATCGATCTTTCTTGTTTGTATATAATTCCCTACCATAAATCATCTTTATCTGATGATAATGTAAATTTATCCCGCTCTTTTAATAGAAGAACGTAGCTTAATGGAAATTGAGCTTCCCCCGAAAAATAGTCTTCCAAGGGTGACGTACAATTAACGTTACTA
>JBBTCY010000223.1:7497-15547 GCA_038043005.1 Pseudomonadota bacterium | reverse complement strand
GTAATGAAAACATACAACACGGCTGATCGCCCTGGTTTTGTGCGCCAGCAATATGCATTTGCAGCGAATATCCGTAATCCGGAAAAGAATCCAGGTCCTGTCGATGTAGAAGAACGGCGGATGAAAATCTACCGCGAATTGTTCTATAACAATGTCGAGGATTTCCTCGCCAACACCTATCCCATACTGCGTAGAATCCTGCCGGATGACCGGTGGCATGCCATGATCCGGGATTATTTTGCCAATCATCTGTCCCGTACGCCGCTGTTTCCGGAGATGCCGCGTGAATTTCTGAAGTATCTGGAGCAGGAGCGTATACCGGATCCTGACGATCCTGTTTTCATGCTTGAATTGGCTCATTATGAATGGGTGGAATTGGCGCTTTCCATGCTGGATGAGAAAATTGATACCGGAAAAATCAACCGGCAGGGAGATTTGCTGACCGGAGTGCCTGTTGTTTCTCCACTGGCCTGGCTGCTCAGTTATCACTTTCCTGTGCACAGAATCAGTCCCGCGTTCCAGCCACAAAAGCCTGACGACA
The DNA here is from genome assembly GCA_038043005.1 of Pseudomonadota bacterium. Classification (GTDB taxonomy): domain Bacteria; phylum Pseudomonadota; class Gammaproteobacteria; order Burkholderiales; family Nitrosomonadaceae; genus Nitrosomonas. The sequence goes on along the minus strand of JBBTCY010000223.1, from coordinate 15,006 downwards.
AATTGACGCATCTCATCGTGTTTCGTGATGATGCTGATGAAGTACGCTTTATTGAGACAAATCCAGTCACTGCACGCCTGTTTCAGTTGATGATCGATAATCGCAACAGGACAGGGGGTGAGTTACTGGAACAAATCATTGCCGAACTCAATCATCCCCAGCCAGATGCGGTACGGAATGGTGGTGTTCAGATTCTGGAGGATCTGAAAGTACGAAAGGTTGTTCTGGGTGTGGCTAAATAAATCCTGTTTAATGAACTGGATAGTGTTGATGAGTGTTGATGACGATTAATAGCTGAAGTCATGCACGCTCAGGATTCATTCTGCAGCAGACCCAGAAATCCACCCGACTGATGATTCCATAGCTGCGCATAAAGCTGGTTGTTGGCGATCAGTTTGGCATGACTGCCCTGTTCCACAATATGACCTTTATCAAAGACAATAAGTCTATCCATGGCGGCAATGGTGGACAGGCGGTGTGCAATGGCGATAACGGTTTTGCCTTCCATGAGTTGATATAGGCTTTGCTGGATACTGGCTTCCACTTCCGAATCCAATGCGGCAGTTGCTTCATCCAGCACCAGAATCGGCGCATTCTTTAATAGAACGCGGGCGATGGCGATCCGTTGCCGCTGACCGCCCGATAAGGTGACACCCCGTTCACCCACATGCGCGTCGTAGCCGGTGCGCCCTTTGATATCCCGGAGAGTCTGGATGAATTCATGGGCCTGGGCTTGTCTGGCAGCCGCAATCATTTGTGCTTCGGTGGCATCAGGCTTGCCAAACAGGATATTGTCCCGCACGGAACGGTGCAGCAGCGAGGTATCCTGTGTCACCATGGCAATATTGGCGCGTAGACTGTCTTGACTGACTGTGCGGATATTCTGCCCGTCAATGGTGATATTGCCTTGCTGTACGTCGTAAAAGCGAAGCAGCAAATTCACAAAGGTTGATTTGCCAGCACCCGAGCGACCCACAATACCGACTTTCTCACCGGCCGCAATGTACAGATTAAGGTTGCTGAAAATAGGAATATGCTTCTGCTCAAGGGCTGCCTGATGAGCCGGGTGATATGAAAAACTGACTTGATTAAACTGAATGGCCCCTTGCGTGACTTTCAGTTCTCCGGCATTTGCCACATCCGTAACATGCTGCGGATTGGACAATGTATTAATGCCATCCTGGACCGTGCCAATGTTTTCAAACAGCGTGTTGACTTCCCACATAACCCAGTGCGACATACCGGTCAGGCGTATCGCCAGGCTCATCACAATGGCAATTGCACCGGGGCCAATGGCGTTTTCCAGCCATAGGTGGATACCCAATGCACCGGTGAAAAAAACCAGCAGCATATTTATAATCCACACGCATACATTGAGCCAGGTTGCCAGGCGCATTTGCGGATGCACGGTTGACATGAACTCTTCCATGCCTGCCTTGGCATACGCGGCTTCGCGCTGGCTCTGTGAGAAAAGTTTGAGGGTCAGGATATTCGTATAACTATCAACGATGCGGCCTGTCATCAGGGAGCGGGCATCCGCCTGCAATGTTGAGATATGTTTTAATTGCGGTACAAAATGCGTGAGAATTCCGATGTAGGCTACCAGCCAGGCAAACAGGGGCAGACATAAGCGCGGATCTGCGTTGGCTACCAGAAGCAGGGTGAGATATACGGTGACAAACAGTATGACGTCCAGTAACTTCATCACGGTTTCACGCACGGCAAGCGCTGTCTGCATGACTTTGGTGGCAATACGGCCACTGAATTCATGCTGAAAGAATGTGTAACTCTGATTGAGCAGGTAACGGTGGGATAGCCAGCGGACCCGCATGGGGAAATTGCCCATGAGGGTCTGGTGGATGACCAATGAGTGAAACAGTACCAGAACAGGAATAAATATCAGGATGAAAATGGACATGACAAGCAGGGATGGCCACTCATTTTCCAGAAAGTGCTGCGAATCTTTCTCTGCCAGCCAGTCGACCATTTTTCCCAGAACGCCGTACAGCATCGCTTCACTGATGGCCAGACATGTGGTCAGGATAACCAATAAAACAAGATAGAACTCTATCCCGCGAGTGTAGTGGCGACAGAACTGATATAAGCCTTTGGGTGGTTCGACAGGATGCTCTGGCGGAAACGGATTGGCCAGGCGTTCGAAAAAAAAACCAAACATACCCTAGCCGGTACTCAGCCGTTCAAATATCCGAAACCCGGCAACATAAGTACCAATAGCGGAGCCTAAGGTAGATAGAATAAAAATCAGCAGAATGCGTGTCACCTGATTGCTCCACCAGCCTTTCAAAGTCGTGGTATCGGTTCTGAGTCGATTGAAATCACCGACTTTGGGTTTGCGCAAATAAGCTTCCACAGCGGCTACCACCATGCCGGCGCCGATGGTCGGGTTTAACGAAGTCAGGGGAGCCGCCAGAAACGCCGATACAATGGTCAGCGGATGTGCAAAGGCGATGGCCGTGCCTAGTGCGGAAAGTCCACCATTAATAAGTATCCAGTCGATTATCATCGCGGTGCCTATTTCAGGGCCATGCATGAAGCCAATGGCAAAGCCGATCAGAATTAAGACAACGATTAGCCAGGGTATCAACTTCATCCACTGGGAGGATTCCGGGATGGTATCCAGTTGTGTGATTTTTTCATCCGGATCAGTGATTCCTTTTGATTCCAGTTGGTGAGCCATACCACTCAAATGACCGGCGCCTATAACGGCCAGAATGTGCTGATAATTATTTTCCTTGCACTCTTTTATGAGGCGGGCGGACATATATTCATCACGTTCGCTGATCAACGGTTTAAACAGATCCTGCTCATTCTCCGAAAATTGAGAAAAAGTACTTTCGAGAACATCCCCTTCTTTTAATTTTTCAACGTCATTGACACTAAGCTTTTCCTTGCTGATGACGCTGGTGATCAGACTGGCAAACAGGTCAAAGCGCTTCCACCAGGGGATGTTGTGATAAATCCGCTTGAGCGTTGTGCCGATTTCCCGATCAATCAAGACAACCGGCAAATTGGCGGCTTGCGCATCCTTGATCGCAATGCGCATTTCAGCACCCGGTTCGATATCAAATTGTTCTGCCATACGCTGCTGGAAAGCGCCCAATGCAAGACTGGCTGCTACCATGCTGGCCTGTCCGCTCTTGATGACCTGATATAAATCCATTTTAGCCAGTGCGCCAGGATTCATGATCGCTTTATATCGGCTCGGACATAATTCCACAGCAACTGCGTCATAGGCACCGGTTGCGATTAATTCCTGAACTTTATCAGCGCTGGCTTTTGAGACATGCGCGGTACCCAGCATGGTTACGCTGCAATTATCCAGTTTGATTGTCTTGAGCGGTTCGGTTGGTGTGTCGGATTTAGTTGCTGATTCAGTAGCTTGTTGCTCTAATTTTGTCATGGATCATTCTGCTGTGTCGTGTCTGTCAATCAGAAGGGAATCGATTACTTTAACCTGAACAGTGGTTTGGATTAAATTCGATATCTTACCGGATTACTAATATGCGCTATTTTCGCATCTTTTAAAGGTGTGTGAGAAAAGTCACAGCGATTTTTAAGAAATAAAGGTAATTTATCTCTCTGTTTTAATCTTCAAAGGAACTCAGTAAGTATTATATTTGTAATCAGGTAATCGCAATCAATCCCTTCGGATACCGAAGCCAAAACGTAAAAAGTAGTGGTACTTACTGACGAAGATGTTTTACTTTTGGTATGTTGTATTGTGATGAATGATTTATGACGAGGCCCTTTAATCCCTGCTATGCAAGTAGTAGGGATTTTTTTTGTCTTAAGAAAATAAAGATGAAGAGTTTTATATGTGTGGCGGCGTGGGTCTAAATCATCGTCAATCAATCAATACCATCGGTTTAATGGCTAATTTCTGGGTGATGGAATCTGCGGCCTGTTGTGCAAGAATCTGATTCGGGTAGGGGCCTGCGTGGATTTTATAGAGGCCATTCTTTTCGGTAATACCGATTGCATTGCTGAGCCATGGCAAATTTTTCTGAATATGTGAAAGAAAGGTATGAGCGTTGTTTGCAGCACCAAATGCACCAAGTTGTAAATAAACAACACCTGTATTTTTGTTGATAGCAGACACATTTAATTTTGGTGGGATTGGTTTGGGTTCGGAGTTCCTGAATGACGCAGTGCCGGGTGGCAATATGCTTTCTACTTTAACAGGGCCGCTGCCACCGGCCAGAATATCCAGTTTGTGAGCGGCCGTGTAGGAGAGATCAATGACTCTATCCGATAGAAAAGGCCCGCGATCATTGATACGAACAATGACGGATTTTCCATTCAGGGTATTGGTTATCCGCGCATAGCTCGGCAGTGGCAAGGTGGGGTGTGCTGCCGTCATGGCGTACATGTCATAGGGTTCTCCCAGAGCGGTTTGATTGCCATGATATCGGCGACCATACCACGAGGCAATGCCATATTCCTTGTGAGGTTCCAGTGCAGTCATGGGATTGTAGGATTTTCCAAATGCAACATAGGGGCGTATATTGGCCGGACGCAGTGGCTCAAATTTAGGAATGGCATCCGGGATCGAATCCAGATTGGCGGGTGGATTGTCGCCTGGGCCATCATCGAGATAATAGCCCCCGCCTTTGCGTGGGCGATGGCCTGCCGTGGCTGTGAGTGCTGAATTTTTATTTTCTGCGGCAGTGTTGCCTTTTCCTGAAGCATTATCATATGACGGGATGCTGCTACAGCCAGCCAGTAAAAGAATAGCTAGAGTAATGACAGTTCCAGTCATTGATGTTGGATCTGACAGTGAAGGATGCTGATCTGAATTCTGGAAGGCGGATTGATTATCTGTCATGTTTTCACCAGCTTAGGATGGGTTTGTATGCTCATTAAAATACCAAAACCAAGTAACATTGTCACCATTGATGTACCGCCGTAACTGATCAGGGGTAACGGTACACCCACAATCGGCAGGATTCCACTGACCATTCCCATATTCACAAAAATATAGGTGCAGAATGTGAGCGTGATTGAACCGGCAATGAGCCGTGTAAACTGTGTTGATGCATTGGCGGTAATGACCATGCAGCGTCCAATAACAATGGAATATAGTAATAAGAGCAGTATATTGCCGATGAGACCGAATTCTTCGGAGAAGACAGCAAAAATAAAGTCAGTGCTTTGTTCCGGCAAAAAATCCAGCTGGGTCTGGGTACCGTTTTGCCAACCTTTGCCGACCATGCCGCCTGAGCCGATTGCAATGGATGACTGGATCGTATGATAACCAGCACCCAGCGGATCCTGTGTCGGATCAATGAGTGTCAGAATACGTCGGCGTTGGTAGTCATGCATGAGCGACCAGAATATTGGCATGCAACCTGCGACTGCCGCCAATGATCCGGCGATAATGCGCCAGGAAAGGCCAGCCAGGAACAGAACATAGAAACCGCTGGCTGCAATCAATAACGCAGTACCCAGATCAGGCTGGCGCAGGATTAACAGAACGGGCAATACCAGCAGCAATGTAGCTCCGATATAATCCCGCACACGCAAGGTGATTTCATGTTTATCAAAATACCAGGCCATCATGAGGGGAACGGCTATTTTCATTAACTCGGATGGCTGGATTCGTGTCACGCCAATATTTAACCAGCGTCGAGCCCCATTATTGATTTCGCCAAACAGTGCAACGCCAATCAGCAAGGCAAATCCCAGCAGATAGATCGGGAGTGCAAGCCGCATAATCTGTTGCAGCGGGATATTGGCGACCAGCCACATGATGGTCAGCGCAACGAATATATTGAGGATCTGCCGGGTGACTTTGTTGATATCAGCTCCTGAAGCACTATATAACGCGATCAGACCGACGATCATCAATGTCAGGATACCGATCAGCAGAAAACTATCAATATAGCGGGTAAGAAGGTGCCATAGTTTTCGAGAATCAATGATGGGCATCGTTAGCTAGCTGTCCATGAGTTATGATTGTTTCCTTGGTGCCTAGAGGTGGTCATGCGAATGGTGATGTTCTTCTTCCGGAATTTCCGGTGCTTTGGCAATCGTTGCGTCAAGCGGCTTCTTAAGTAAAAAATAATCAAAAACCTGTCTGGCAATAGGCGCTGCTGTCGAGCCGCCGGTACCGCTATTTTCAACCAATACCGCTAATACAATTTTTGGGTCTTCTGCAGGCGCGAAGGCGATAAACATCGCATGATCGCGGTGACGCTCATTGATGAGATCCGCTCTGTATCTTTCACCTTGTTTGATACCGATCACTTGCGAGGTACCGGTTTTCCCTGCAAAGTTGTATGCGGCACCCCTGCCGGCACTGGCGGCAGTTCCACCCGGACGGGTTACATCGACCATTGCATTTTTTACCAATTCCATATTCTCTTTTTTATGGTTCACTGTGTAGAGCAGTTTTCCGGATACCTCATCAACTGCATCAGTCTGATGATTGATGATTTTACTGACTAAACGGGGTTGGAAGGCTTTGCCCTTATTCGCAATGATAGCAGTAGCGAATGTGAGTTGAAGCGGTGTGGTGAGGTTATAACCTTGCCCAATTCCAATAGATATCGTGTCGCCGGCGTACCATTTTTGCTTATATCGGCGCATCTTCCACTCTGGTGAAGGCAATAATCCATCTACTTCACCATCAATATCAATACCGGTTTTTTTTCCTAACCCGAATTGTCCGATATAGTTATGGATGGCATTGATTCCGAGGTCATTGGCAAGGCTGTAATAATAGGTATCGCACGAAACAACCAATGATTTGTGCAAATCAACCCGGCCATGCCCTCCCGGTTTCCAGTCCCGATACTGGCGTGACGCGCCTGGCAGGGTAAAGTAGCCCGCATCGCTGATTGCGTAGCTGGGCGTACGTTTTCCTAATTCAAGCGCTGCCAGCGCCATGAAGGGTTTGAATGTGGATCCGGGAGGGTAGACGCCGCGTAATGCACGATTGTTAAGCGGTCTGTCAATGGACTTGTTGAGTAAGTTCCAGTTCTCTGAATCAATACCGCCTACGAAAAGGTTTGTATCAAATCCTGGCTTACTGACAAATGCGAGAATTTCTCCATTATTGGGGTCCATGGCGACTAATGCGCCGCGCCGTTCGCCGAATGCCGCATAGGCCGCCTGTTGCAGGCCGAGATCCAGTGACAGTATCAGGTCGTTTCCGGGGATAGACGGTGTTCGTGACAGTACCCGAACTGAACGGCCAGCTGCATCTGTTTCAACCTCTTCAAAACCGACGATGCCGTGCAGTTCTCGCTCATAGCTTTGCTCGATGCCTATTTTACCAATATGATTGGAGCCACGATAATTATCCAGTGCATTATTTTTCTCAAGATCTTCAAGATCCTTATCATTAATCCGGCTGATATAGCCGATGACGTGAGATAGAATTTCCCCATGAGGGTACTGGCGGAGCACTTGTGCCTTGATATCAACACCTGGGAAACGATAGCGGTTGGCAGCAAACCGGGCAACTTCCTCATCCGTTAATTTATT
>JBBTCY010000223.1:0-7397 GCA_038043005.1 Pseudomonadota bacterium | reverse complement strand
TTTCTCATAGCGCATTAGGATCAGGTTTTGATTCTAAAGGCAGGTTATATAGAAAAGAGATCGGCACCCATAATAGGCCACTGGTGAATGAGGAGAGGAAATAGTGCCATCCTGGGAAACCTGAGCCAGTCGACACGGCGGTTATCACAAGTGTTATCTGCATAATAAATAGTATTAAACTTATTTGGGGTGCTTGCTGAAATAAGTTAAACATACATAAACGCCGGCGAAAAATTAATGCAAGGTAGACGATTATACAATAAGCCAATGCATGTTCTCCAAGTATGCTCGCGCTACCAACATCCATCAGCAGGCCCATGCAGAAGGCCAGACTCATCCCCATCTTGTGAAGCTGATTTATGCTCCAGTAGATGATTGTGATCGCAACAAAATCAGGCCGTATTATCAGCGCCAGACCTTCCAGAGGCATGAAATTAAGCGTAAGCGCCAGGAACAGTGTCAGAAGCACGTACCAGTTTCTGGCAGGTACAAGCGCATCCTGATCAAAGTAGTGACCCGTGCTTATATTTTTGTCATTATTTATTCTTGGATCCAATGGTCGATGCCTCTACCTGATTATCTGATGCAGATTGCATTAATGATAATATCAATACCTGCCGGTTACGGTCCACGCCAGCAACTGGCACACTGGCGATACGCGCAAAGGTATCAGCCGGACTCCGGTCAATCCTGGAGACAATCGCGACGGGTATGCCGGGCGGATAGACACCGCCAATACCTGATGTTACTAGCAAGTCCTTAAGCTGTATATCGGTATTGACCGATAAGAAACGCAACTCCAGTTCATTATTCTTGCCTGTGCCTGACGTAATAGAACGCAGGCTGTTGCGTACAATCTGCACGGGAACGGAATGATCTTTGTCCGTAATGAGTGTCACATCAGATGTCCAGAGGTAAAGTTGTGTAATCTGCCCAACAATTCCCCGGTTGTCGATGACAACCTGACCCAGTTGTATGCCGTGTTGACTACCCCTGTTTAAAGTAATCTTATGACTGAAAGGATCGCGCGGGGTGTATAAAATCTCTGCCATGACTGCCCTGGCATCTGTTTTTGTTTCGATCTGTTCTACGGCGCTCAGTAATTTACGAAGCTGCTTGTTTTCAGCCTCCAATGCGTGAAACTTCAGAAGTTGCTCGCGATCAACAAGGTATTGCTGTTTCAGGTGGGCATTTTCATCGATTAAGTGAAAATTGGCGATGAACTCGGTTATTTGGTCGTACGCATCAAACGGAATGTAGGCAAGCCTCTGCAATGGATAAATGACAACAGCAATGGTCTGGCGCAGGCCAGGGAAGTACTTGAAACGCAAGTCTTCTGCCATGACTATGCATGACAGAAGTACGAAAAAAAACAAGCGTACAAACGGACCTGGCCCATGTCTGAAAAACTGCGGAGCTGTCTTCATTACATCCAGTGCTTAAGAGTCTGGTTTTTTATTCAATAAGGAAAAAGAATAGTGACCTGCTTGCTAAGATCGATCTAGTCACTGGCAAAAATGCCGATGGATCGATCCATGTTTTCTAACGCTATTCCTGCACCCCGGACGACGCAGGAAAGTGGATCATCTGCAACAATGACGGATAAACCGGTTTCTTCCATGAGGAGGCGATCGACATCGCGTAATAATGCACCGCCACCCGTCATGACCAGGCCTTTGTCGGCAATGTCAGCACCAAGCTCTGGGGGGGTATGTTCCAGTGCAGATTTGACGGCACTCACAATACTGTTTAAAGGTTCTGTCAGGGCTTCCAGAATCTCATTGCTAGAAATTGTAAAACTGCGTGGAATGCCTTCTGCCAGATTGCGGCCTTTCACTTCTATTTCACGTACTTCTGATCCCGGGAAAGCTGAACCGATTTCTTTCTTGATGAATTCAGCGGTAACTTCTCCAATTAACATGCCATAGTTGCGGCGGATATAGTTGATGATCGCTTCATCAAACTTATCACCACCCACACGCACCGAGTTTGAATAAACAATGCCGCCTAATGAAATAATGCCAACTTCTGTGGTGCCGCCACCGATATCGACGACCATGGAGCCAGTCGGCGATTCAACTGGAAGATCGGCACCCAGCGCAGCTGCCATGGGTTCTTCAATCAATTCTACTTTGCGTGCACCAGCACCATAGGCGGCTTCGCGGATGGCGCGGCGTTCAACTTGAGTGGAGCCATAAGGCACGCAGATGACGATGCGTGGATTGGCTGAAAACAGGCGGGGTGGATTCACTTTCTTTATGAACATTTTGAGCATTTGCTCAGTGACGGTGAAATCTGCAATAACACCATCTTTCATAGGACGAATCGCAGTGATATTGCCGGGTGTTCTGCCCAGCATCTGTTTGGCAGCCAGACCGACCTGCTGAATCATTTTTTTTCCATTAGTGCCACTTTCTTCGCGGATAGCTACAACAGACGGTTCATCAAGTACAATGCCCTGACCATGAACGTAAATCAGCGTATTTGCTGTGCCCAGATCAATAGCCATATCAGTTGAGAAGTAGTTTCCTAAGACGTTGTTGTTCATAAAATTAAACATAGTGGCAGAATCCGTTATTAATAATTATGAGGAGAATGAATAATAAATAAAACCATCAAAAAATAATACGCCAACTGAACTGGTCATGATACCCTAATACTTCTTTAAATATAAGGTTAACAATTTAAAATGACATTGTCTGTTAAAGACGTACAACAAATTGCTGATCTTGCTTACATTGAAGTCAGTGAAGTGGAGGCAAAAGCAACACTAAAGCAGTTGTCGGATATTTTTAATCTGATTGAAACGATGCAGGCAGTCGATACCTCGGCAGTCGAGCCGATGTCCCATGCCCAGAATGTGATGCAGCGCCTGCGTGAGGATGTGGTCACCGAAACGGATCAGCGCGAATTATGTCAGGCAATAGCGCCACAGGTTGAAGCAGGGCTCTATCTGGTGCCAAAAGTCATCGAGTAGTATGTATTACAGAGAGTTTGGTTAAATTGCCACAGTTATATAATTAGAACGAGCTGAAAATACGCAGAAATCCCGGAATCACTCATCATCTTACAGTCCACTTTTAGTAAATACCATGTTTAACGCGAGTCTTAAACAGCTTTCCGTCCAGCTTGCAGAAAAAAAAATTTCAAGTACTGAATTGACCTCGGAGTTTCTCAAACGCATCAATACGATAAATCCCGGGTACAACGCTTTTATTACAGTGAATGAAGAAGCCAGTCTGGCACAGGCGAAAATTGCCGACGAAATGATTGCCTCGGGGCAAGCCAGTCCGTTGACCGGTATACCCATTGCCCAGAAGGATATTTTCTGTGCCAAGGGATGGTTGACAACCTGTGGGTCAAAAATGTTGTCAAATTTTGTTTCGCCCTATGATGCCGGAGTCATCGAGCGATTTAATCAGGTTGGCGCAGTTAATGTTGGCAAGACCAACATGGATGAATTCGCCATGGGGTCGAGTAATGAGACTTCATTTTATGGACCTGTGAGAAATCCATGGGATGTTTCAGCGGTGGCTGGTGGTAGTTCGGGGGGCTCGGCCTGTGCTGTTGCAGCCAGACTGGCGCCGGCTGCGACCGGTACGGATACCGGCGGATCCATCCGTCAACCTGCCGCGTTATGCGGTATTTCCGGAATTAAGCCAACCTATGGATTGGTATCCCGTTACGGCATGATTGCATTTGCATCAAGCCTTGACCAGGGTGGCCCGATGGCCAAATCTGCGGAGGATCTGGCACTGCTGCTGAATGTCATGATCGGGTTTGATGCGCGCGACTCAACCAGTTTACAGCGTGACAGGGAAGATTACGTGCGGGATCTGGATAAGCCGCTTGCTGGTTTGCGTATCGGCCTGCCTACAGAGTATTTCGCCAAAGGCATGAGTAAGGATGTTGAATGCGCAGTAGAAGCTGCTCTGGAAGAATATCGAAAACTCGGCGCCCGCACGGTTGAAGTTTCATTACCGAATTCACAACTGTCGATCCCCGTTTACTATGTTCTGGCACCGGCTGAAGCGTCCAGCAATCTATCCCGGTTTGATGGCGTTCGCTATGGGTATCGTGCAAAATCATATCGTGATCTGGGGGATATGTACCGCAAGAGCCGGGCTGAAGGGTTCGGTGCGGAAGTAAGGCGGCGCATATTGATCGGAACCTATGTGTTGTCCCATGGCTATTATGATGCTTATTATATTAAAGCGCAGAAGCTGCGTCGCCTGATTGCGCAGGATTTTATTGAAGCCTATAAACAATGCGACATTATAATGGGGCCGACTTCACCGACAGTTGCTTTTAATCTCGGTGAAAAGAGTAATGATCCGATTCAAATGTACCTGTCAGATATCTATACCTGTGCCACCAGTCTCTCCGGATTGCCGGGCATGTCAATTCCGATAGGCTTCGGTGATAAGAACAGACCGGTCGGGCTGCATGTTATCGGTAATTACTTTATGGAAGCGCAGATGTTGAATGTGGCGCATCAATATCAGAAAGTAACGGACTGGCATTTGCGGTCACCGGTTTGATTCTTGCATACCTGAAAAACTAATTTAGCTGGAAAATTAATCATGCAATGGGAAATTGTTATCGGGCTTGAGGTGCATACTCAGCTGTCGACTCAATCAAAGATTTTTTCGGGCGCTTCAACAGCGTATGGTGCGGAGCCTAATACACAAGCATGTGTTGTCGATCTGGCGCTGCCGGGTGTTCTGCCGGTGTTGAATCGAGGCGCGGTTGAGCGGGCGATTAAGTTTGGCTTGTCGGTCGGCGCAAAAATTAATTCCCCGTCCATTTTTGCACGCAAGAATTATTTCTATCCTGATTTGCCCAAGGGCTATCAAATCAGTCAGTATGAGCTGCCGGTTGTGGCGGGCGGCATTATCCAGATTCAAGTCGGTGACACGATAAAATCAATTCGCCTGACACGTGCGCATCTGGAGGAAGATGCGGGCAAGTCGCTGCATGAGGATTTTCATGGTATGAGCGGCATTGATCTGAATCGAGCCGGCACACCATTGCTGGAAATTGTTTCGGAACCGGATTTACGGAGCAGCGCCGAAGCGGTGGCTTATGCTAAAACGCTGCACTCGTTGGTGCGCTGGATCGGTATTTGTGACGGGAATATGCAGGAAGGTTCATTCCGCTGCGATGCGAATGTTTCGGTGCGACCCCAGGGTTCAAAGGTTTTGGGAACCCGGTGTGAGATCAAGAACCTGAATTCATTTCGTTTTCTTGAAAAAGCGATTGATTTTGAAGCCGGGCGACAAATTGAGATTCTGGAAGATGGGGGCAGCATCCGGCAGGAGACCCGCCTTTACGACGCCAATAAAAATGAAACACGGACTATGCGCAGTAAGGAAGATGCCAATGATTACCGCTATTTTCCTGACCCAGACCTGTTGCCATTAGAGATTTCAGGGGAATGGATCAATCAATTAAAAGATACATTGCCTGAATTACCGGAAGCACGACGCAGTCGCTATATGACGGCGTTTGGTTTGTCTGCCTATGATGCAGGTGTATTAACGAGCAGTCGGGAACTGTCTGATTACTTTGAAGAAACAGTCTGGAAGTTGCCGGTGCAGGCCAAACTTTGCGCCAACTGGGTCATGGGTGAGATCAATGGTCAATTAAATAAGGAAGGCATTGAAATCACGGCATGTCCAATCAGCCCTGTGCAGCTGGCTGCACTGTTAATGCGTATTGGTGATGGGACTATTTCGGGCAAAGCTGCCAAGACTGTGTTTGAAAGCATGTGGCATGGCGAACTCGATCAGCAGGTTGATGCCATCATTGAGGAAAAAGGCCTGAAACAGCTGTCGGATGACGGGGAAATTGAAAGACTGATTGATGAAGTGCTGGCAGCCAATGCGCAACAGGTGGCGGATTACCGGAGCGGCAAGCAGAAAGCATTCAACTCGCTGGTTGGTCAGGTGATGAAAGCTACCAAAGGAAAAGCCAACCCTGCACAGGTTAATGACATCCTGAAGAAGAAACTCGACGTATAAGGCATTTATCCTGGTTATCAACACCTGTGCTGTTCATGGCCGGGCACTAGACATGACCAACTACTTCAAACCCCGCATCAATAATTGCTGCCTTGAGTTGATCAATACTGACTTTTGTTGAATCATGTTGAATGGTTGCGGTCGCCTGTTCCAGAGAAACCGCCACCTGATGAACGCCTGTAAGTTTCCCGAGAACCGTTTTGACACTGGCCACACATCCCATGCAGGTCATGCCGCCAATCTTGAGAGTTGTTGTTTGCATTATCTTTTGTCTCCTGGTTTTTTCCTGATTCAACGCTGATTTTTTATTGTATCCGAGAGAAGCCCGGCTGAGTGTACTGAATGGGAAACATGGCATGCCAGAAGCTTCATTGGCGACAAAATGCACTGACCATGATTACCCCCTCGAGGTTTGTCGAAATTTTTTACACTATTGCCATCCATTAATGGGGTGTATCGCATAACTTATTGATAATTATTTGCTTATTATAATGGCATGATTCCTGCTTGTAGTCTATATAGCAGCGTAATGCCGAGGTGTTGCTTGGTGTTTAAAGTGAATGCACAGAATTGATAAGGAAGTCGTTGGTAAGTCCCTTTTGTCCTGATAGCACAGGGTCGGCACAGCGGTTGTCGTGCAGATTTGCACACTACATTTATCTGAAACTAAGTACGCTTATGAAATATTTTCTCAAATTTTTAGTATTGATTTGTGGGTTGGTGTTGTGGGGTTATATTGCCGCAGGTAACGTGACATCAACACAGGAAACCGGTTCGATTGAGCCTGATGATCCCGAAGCACTCTATGCATTGGCAGTGAGGTATGAGTTTGCAGAAGGCATGCCTCGAGACTGGAAAAAGGCAATGGATCTCTATTGTGAGGCAGCACGACTGGGCCATGCCGATGCACAGTATGCGCTTGGGTGGATGTATGCGAATGGTCGTGGCGTATCAAAGGATGACAATATCGCGGCGCAGTTGTTTACCATGGCGGCTAATCAGGGGCATACCTACGCAGGAAAAATGATGCCGTACCTTGATGTTTCCATCGTGTCGATGTTTCCAGACTGTATGCAGTCAGTCGCTGATGGCGGCTTGGAGGAAACCGATCTTTCCAACAGCCCTGTTTATAGGTTAGTCAATGAACTGGCGCCGGAATACAATGTAGACCCTGCGCTGGTGATGGCGATCATTTCAGTTGAATCGGCATTCAATGTGAATGCTGTGTCACATAAAAATGCACAAGGCCTGATGCAGTTGATCCCTGCAACGGCAAAGCGCTTTCAGGTCAAGAACAGCTTTGATGCTGAAGAGAACATAAGGGGCGGAATGGCTTATCTGCGCTGGCTGCTGGCTTTCTTTAAAGGAGATGTG
>JBBTCY010000222.1:0-19384 GCA_038043005.1 Pseudomonadota bacterium | reverse complement strand
ATTTCCTTCGCTCCATCCGCCTTGCATCTCATCTTGTTCACCGAATTATTCAGCGCTTCCCTAATAAATATATGCCCAGGAATCCGCCGATCAATTTCGCCACGCTGACTTGTCGGCATGCCATCGGTGGCGTTATGATTCCCGATGAATAGTTTCATCAATCAAACAGAAGGAAAAACCTGACAATGAAAACGCGCCATGCCATATTTACCCTTATGATCGCCCTAATCAGTGCACTCACAGTGCCGGGGTGTGGAAATTCCGAGAGAGTCCATGAATCCTGGGTCGCACCCAACGCTGCACCAGCTTATGATGACAGCACCATTTATGCCCGCACCACCGCCGGGATTCAGTCTGATCCTGAATTACAGGGCGTTAACGTAACTATCAAAGTCACAAGTGGCTCTGTACAACTGAGCGGAACTGTGAATAATGAAAATCAGAAGAACCGGGTGGCTATGCACGCATGGATGATCGATGGGGTAAAAAATGTCGATAATCAGGTTGCACTAAAGTAACCGTCAGAACGAGAGTAAGCAGTTAGCGCATCATTTAGAAGAACACCCCGCCATGGGCGGGGTGTTCTTCTGTCTGCTCTGTCTGTGTCTGCTATCGGATAACCGCTAAATGCCGCGCAGCAAATCATTTATCCCGGTTTTTGAACGCGTCTTGGCATCCACCTGCTTCACAATTACGGCACAGTAAAGACTGTATTTTCCGTTCTCGGCAGGCAAATTACCAGACACCACCACCGATCCGGGCGGAATGCGACCATACGTAACTTCTCCGGTTTCACGGTTATATATCTTTGTACTTTGGCCGATATATACGCCCATTGAAATCACGGAATTCTCTCCAACGATCACGCCTTCAACAACTTCTGACCGCGCCCCGATAAAACAGTTGTCTTCAATAATGGTTGGATTGGCCTGCACAGGCTCCAGCACACCGCCAATGCCAACGCCCCCGGACAAATGCACATTCTTGCCAATCTGTGCGCATGACCCCACCGTCGCCCAGGTATCTACCATGGTGCCTTCATCGACATACGCGCCAATATTGACATACGATGGCATCAGAACCACATTGTTGGCGATAAATGAACCTTTGCGCACGGCAGCAGGCGGCACGACGCGGAAACCACCATCGCGAAAATCGCGGGAACTGTAATCTGCAAACTTGGAGGGCACTTTGTCAAAATAATTAGAAAAGCCACCTTTGATGAAGCTGTTGTCTTCAATACGGAATGACAGCAGTACCGCCTTCTTGATCCACTGATGCGTTACCCACTCCCCATTGATTTTCTCGGCAACCCGCAACTTCCCGCCGTCGAGCATATTCAGAACCTGTGCGATGGATTCCTTCAGATTTGCTTCGACATTGCGCGGAGTGATGTCTGCACGACGGTCAAAGGCTTCTTCAATTGTAGTTTGCAGTTCATTCATATTTTTTCCTAAATAATTTAAAATTCGAGCCAGGAGAGTGCCGATCAATTTTCAGCTAAATCAGTATCGCTAAAGCTGGGTCAGCAGATGTTTGATACGGCTGACTGCCTCAACACATTCTTCCTGCGATGCGACCAGTGCAATGCGCACATAATTCTCTCCCGGATTCACACCCCGGACATCGCGTGCCAGATAGCTGCCCGGCAATACGGTGACATTATAATCGCGATAAAGCCGTTTGGTGAATTCCGTGTCACTGATGGGTGTCTTGACCCACAGGTAAAAACCGGCATCCGGCATCTGCACCGGTAAGGATTCGGACAGCAACGCGGTTGTAACAGAGAACTTATCCCGATACAACCGGCGATTCTCAATCACATGCGCTTCATCATTCCAGGCTGCCGCACTCGCCGCCTGTGCGGCCGGATTCATGGCACACCCATGATAAGTGCGATACAGCAGGTATTTTTCCAGTATCCTGGCATCCCCTGCCACATAGCCGGAACGCAGTCCCGGTACATTGGAGCGTTTGGACAGACTGTTGAATACCACCAGACGTGGAAAACCATCGCGATCCAATTGGTGCGCCGCATCGAGCGCGCCCAGCGGTGGTTCCCCTTCATTAAAATAGATTTCCGAATAGCATTCATCGGATGCCACCACAAACCCATAGCGATCGGACAGTGCAAACAATTCCCGCCACTCGTCTAATGTCATGACGCTGCCTGTCGGATTATTCGGTGAGCAGACATAAATCAGTTGCGTGCGCCGCCAGACCTCATCCGGCAACTGCATATAGTCAAGCCTGAAATGGTTATCCGGCAGCGTATTGATAAAACAGGGTGTTGCACCCGCCAACAGCGCAGCACCTTCGTAAATCTGATAAAACGGATTGGGACAAACCACCACAGGCTCTGCCGACTTGCAATCGATGATGGTCTGTGCAAAGGAAAATAAAGCCTCCCGGCTGCCATTCACCGGAATCACTTCCGTATCTGGATTAATCGCTGGCAAATGAAACCGGCGCGCTATCCACGTGGCAATGCTGCTGCGTAACGCAGGTGTACCCGATGTCGTCGGATAACTGGCCAGTCCATCCAGATTATCCACCAACGCCTGACGAATAAAATCCGGCGTCCTGTGCTTGGGTTCGCCGATCTGCAGATCAATCGGCTTGAGTGCGGCGTTACAGGTTACCCCTTCAAACAACTGGCGCAGTTTCTGAAAGGGATACGGCTGCAACTGATTCAGATTTGAATTCATACTAGCAAGACATTTGATTGACCACACTGATCAATAAAATCGTAAAGAATTAACTGGTTGGAAGATTACTTGCCTGCTGCTTTAATCGCGTCAAGATTCACTTTCGCATCGAGATTACCTTGCGTGGCCGCTTTTTCAAACCATTCAATTGCTTTCTTCTCATCCCGGGGTACGCCTTCGCCCGTAAAATATAGCGCGCCCAGATTATTTTGGGCATCCACATGGCCTTGCTCGGCTGCTTTCTTGAATAATTCCACGGCCTGTGAAATATCTTGTGCAACTCCTTCACCATTTGCGTACATCAGGCCCAGATTGAATTGGGCATCGGCATGACCTTGTTCGGCCGCGCGGAAGAACCAGCCTGCAGCCAATTCCGGATCCCTGTCCAACACCTGGCCTGTCGCACTCTTCGAAACTGCTTCACCGGTGTAATACATGACGCCCAGTCCATTCTGGGCAGATGCATCCCCTGCCTTGGCGTTTTCCAGCAATACCTTGAATTTTTCTTCCGAGGTTTGCGCGTCACTGACGCCAGGCGGCAGTATTTGCTCCAGTAATTCAGCTTTTTCTTCTGCCGTCAGCCCTTCACCCAGGACTGATGGAATTTCCCCGAGCTTTGTTACTTCATCGGTTGCAGTCGGCAAGGCCGTCAAGTCTGATTTCTCACCGGGTGCTTTTTCTCCGCATCCAGACAGCAGCACGATGAGAAGTAATGCAGCGAATCGTCGCACAGTCAAAAAATTCATTTGTGGTTTCCTTTAATTCTTTAGTTTAATCATAATGTATTGGCAAAATGAGACTGTTATTTTCAGTCGATTATTTAGCGCCCGCATTCTTTAACAGCTTGATCGCTTCCGTGTGCTGGTATTTAGTAGCAAGCATCATTGCAGTCATGCCATTGTTCGCTTTTGCATTAATATTGGCCTTAGCAGCCATCAATGAATAAATGGCACCAACATGGCCATGCTGTGCCGCCAGCATTAATGCAGTTGCACCATTCTCAAGTTGATAGTTCACATCGGCATTTGCCTTGAGCAGTATCTGAATAATCTGTTGATAGCCTTCCTGTGCTGCGACCAATAATGCCGTCATGCCGTTCGTTCTTGCCGCATTCACATTCGCATTGGCAGCCAGCAGGAGAGCCATTACTTCCCGCCGATCTTTCTCGGCGGCTAGAATCAGCGCTGTATCATTATCATCCGCCACAGCATTCACATCGGCACCTGCGGCAAGCAATATTTCCACAATATGGTGCCGTCCATCGCGGGAGGCCTGGATCAACGGCGTATAGTCACTTTCCCCTCTATAACCGATATCGGCGCCTGCGTTGAGCAATCGCGAAACAACCGCCGGGTTACCCTTCCTGATCGCAATAAAAAAAGCCTGATTTAATTCGTCGGTTTTTATATTCTGCGCAGTGAGCAGCTTATCGATTAACGGGAGATTTCCTTTCTCCACGGCGGTAAAGAATTCGGATTGTTCCTTATTTGCCCAAGTATGAGTCGACACAATGACTAATACAGCCAATACGTACCCCATGAAACTTGTTTTATGTAATCTCACCACGCAAACGCTCCTTTCACACTGATGATTGGATATTATCTGTTCAAGAAAAATTCATTAAATCCGATCTATCGCAACTCTATCAATATCACAGAAATAAAGTGTGTAATTATGCCATTTTTTAATACTTTATACTTTACATCACAGCAGGCAAACTGGAACATCTCATTTCCACATTTGGTGACCTATGCTATCCTCTCCGACTGATCGAATAATGCAACTATTCTGATTCCGAGTGACTGGCAGTTTTAATTGGTATTTGTTGCTTCTTTGTTTGACATGTGGATTCCGGTACTACCCTCATAAGAATACAATAATCAAAATAATATTAATATGCTTGCAGATACGCACGATGTCATCATTATAGGCGGGGGTCCGGTTGGAATGGCACTCGCCCTCGGCTTGCGTGAGAGCGGCGTTTCTACGTTACTGCTGGAGGCGCGCGGCTTATCTGAGAAAAATGAAGATCCCCGTCCACTGGCGTTATCATACGGCAGTCGCCTGCTGTTACAGCGCCTGGGTATCTGGGGGAAAATATCACACAACACACCGATCACATCCATTCACATTTCCAATCGCGGCAGTCTGGGTAGAACGGTATTAACTCCGGAAGATGCCGGTGTTCCAGCGCTAGGCTATGTCGTTAATTATCATGACCTTTATTCTTCGATGCGCGAGGCAATGCGCGAATGCAGCTTAGCTTATCTGACAGGGGCCGCAGTTACCCGACTGGAAACGGATGAACATCCGGGAAATGTATATTTTGAGCAGGATGGCAGCGAAAAAAAAGTGACCGCCAGACTGATCGTCCTTGCTGACGGAGGCCATCTGGCTGGACAAATCAAGGATATTACCCACCATGTCCATGAATATGAGCAATGGGCGGTTGTTGCCAACGTCAAGGCAGAAGTACAGCAAACCGGTATTGCCTATGAACGCTTCACTACCGACGGTCCCGTAGCCTTATTGCCTTCACAGAAAGATTTTGCTTTAGTATGGACGGTATCATCCGACGCCGTTAAAACAATCGCCACACTCGATGATGCCGCCTTTCTATGCCGTCTGCATGCGCACTTTGGCGACAGGCTCGGCAAATTCACCCATGCAGGAAAACGATCCAGTTTCCCCTTGTCACTTAAATACGCAACGCCGATTATATCCCAGCGAGTTGCATTAATCGGCAACGCCGCACAAACCTTACATCCCGTTGCCGGTCAGGGATTCAATCTGGGCCTGAGAGACGCCCACGAATTAACCCGTGAAATTATCACAACATCAGAACAGTTAAATGAGATTGGCACACCCGCAATGCTGGCAAGATATCACCAGCGCCGTCAAATCGATAGCAGCACCAGCAGAATTTTTACAGACTCGTTGATCAAAGTTTTTGCGCATGAGAATAGCGTGTTCAAGCAAATTTGTGGACTAGGGTTAAGTACGTTGGATTGCTGTCCACCTTTAAAGCGGCTGGTAGCACGTCAAATGATATTTGGCACGCGTGGTTAAGCCATTCCGATTCTGATTTAACCGCTTGTCCGATCGTCAGTGTATCAATTTACCGACCATTAACTGTCGAACATGAAGATATTTTGCTCTATTTTTAGAATTTCCATATTTTTATATTGAAATAACAATCACAAGAAATCATAATTAAAGGTTTTCCAGATACCTGTTTTGACATACTACAATCGATATTTCGATCCTATGCAAATTGGCACCCATGTCCTCAAAAATAAGCTGATTGTGGCTCCGATGGCTGGCGTTACGGATCGTCCATTCCGTCAGTTATGCAAAACCATGGGAGCGGGAATGGCTGTGTCCGAGATGGTATCCAGCAATTCCCTGCTGTGGGGTTCCAAAAAAACCCAGCGCAGAGCCAATCATGACGGCGAAGTATCGCCCATATCGGTACAGATAGCCGGCGCAGATCCGAAAATGCTGGCGACAGCAGCGCTCTACAACGTCGAAAATGGTGCGCAGATCATAGACATCAATATGGGTTGCCCTGCCAAAAAGATCTGTAATGTTATGGCGGGTTCCGCATTATTACAGGACGAAAAACTGGTAAGAAGGATTCTTAACGCTGTCGTTAATGCTGTCGACATCCCTGTCACGCTTAAAATCAGAACCGGCTGGGATAAACAACACAAGAATGCGCTGACAGTCGCCAGAATCGCTGAAGATTCCGGCATTCAGGCATTGGCTATTCATGGCCGCACCCGCGCCTGCGCTTACGGCGGTGAGGCGGAATATGATACAATTGCGGCAGTAAAAGCGGCTATTAAAATACCCGTCATTGCAAATGGCGATATTACAACGCCTGAAAAAGCAAAATATATTCTGGAATATACCAAAGCCGATGCGGTCATGATTGGCCGGGCTGCGCAGGGACGCCCGTGGATCTTTCGCGAGATTGATCACTATCTTTCAACCGGCACGCATTTACCGTTGCCTGAAGTAACTGAGATTCATCGTGTACTCATTAACCATATGCATGATCTCTATGAATTCTATGGTGAATATTCGGGTACCCGCATCGCACGCAAACATATTTCCTGGTACACCAAAGGATTGGTTGGTTCTGCAGGCTTCCGGCACGCAATGAATCAATTACAGACCAGCGAGCAACAAGTAGAAGAGACCAATAATTTTTTTCTTAAATTAGCAGAGCACAATCAGCGATTGAGTTATAACCAAAATGAGGGAGTGTTCGTGGAATGAATGCAATAAATGAAAATGAAATTGCATCTTGTGTGCGCAAATCCATAGGAAGCTACTTGAGTGATCTGGATGGCGAGAAACCCAGCCATATCTTTGAAATGGTTACTCGCAGCGTTGAAAAAGCATTGATTGAAGTCGCGTTGCAACATACGTTGAATAACCAGACTCAGGCTGCTGAGCTGCTTGGCATTAACCGCAATACCCTTCGTCACAAAATAAAACAATATCAAATCGGATAAGGCAATCGCATGACTATCAGGCAGGCACTGATCAGTGTTTCAGAAAAAACAGGTATCGTCGATCTGGCACGTGAATTAAACCAGATTGGCATAGCCATCATATCGACAGGCGGTACAGCAAAACTCTTGCAGGAAGCCGGTATCACTGTGATTGAAGTTGGCCAGTACACCGGTTTCCCTGAAATGCTCGACGGACGGGTCAAAACACTACATCCGAAAATTCATGCGGGTATCCTGGCGCGCGATGATTTACCGGAACACAAGGAAACATTGGAGAAAAATTCAATCCCCGGCATTGAGCTGGTCATTGTGAATCTTTATCCATTCAACCAAACCGTGGCAAAAAAGGATTGCACGCTTGAGGAAGCAATCGAAAATATCGATATCGGCGGTCCAACCATGCTACGTGCCGCTGCAAAGAATTTCCGGAAAGTTACGGTTGTGACTGATCCTGCTGATTATTCAACCTTGTTGAACGAATTAAAAACGAATAATAATTCGATCAGTGCAGCCAGCCGGTTCAGGTTCGCACAGAAAACATTTTCTCACACGGCTGCCTATGATAGCGCCATCAGCAATTATTTAACCGCCATTGATCCGGATGGAAAACGTAAGGATTTCCCCGATACATTAAATCTCAATTTCCATATTGCACAGACCCTGCGTTATGGAGAAAATCCACACCAGAAAGCCGCATTCTATCGGGATATCGTCAGCATTCCCGGATCACTGGCAAACTATCAGCAATTGCAGGGCAAAGAACTGTCCTTTAATAATATTGCGGATACCGATGCAGCGTGGGAATGCGTCAAGACATTCGACAATCCGGCCTGCGTGATTATCAAGCATGCCAATCCCTGCGGAGTGGCCACGGCTGATACTGTTCTGGATGCCTATCAACTGGCTTTTGCGACTGACCCCACTTCAGCTTTTGGCGGCATTATTGCATTTAACCGGGCGCTTGATAAGGTCACATCCGAAGCGCTTCTGAAACAATTCGTTGAAGTGATTATCGCACCTGAAATAACCGAAGAAGCGCGCCAGGTGCTTTCACAGAAAAATAACATTCGCGTACTGACCCTGCCTTTAGCCCACGAAGCCCATCTGTTTGATCTGAAGCGGGTTGGCGGCGGCCTGCTCGTCCAGTCGCCTGACAGCCATAATGTCACACTGTCCGATCTTGAAGTGGTCACAAAAGAACAACCGACACCCCGGCAATTGGAGGATTTACTGTTTGCCTGGCGAGTCGCCAAGTTTGTTAAATCAAATGCCATTGTATTTTGCAAAGACGGTCATACGCTTGGCATTGGCGCCGGACAAATGAGTCGTGTTGACAGTGCGAGAATCGCATCTATCAAGGCACAACAGGCTGATCTCACGCTGACTGGATCTGTCGTGGCATCGGATGCATTCTTCCCTTTTCGCGATGGACTTGATGTCATTGTAAAAGCCGGTGCGATAGCCATTATTCAACCGGGCGGCAGTATTCGCGATGATGAAGTAATTGCTGCGGCAAATGAGCATGGTGCCACTATGGTGTTCACCGGCATTCGGCATTTTAGACATTGATTACTATAGGATTCCATGAAATTACTGGTTATTGGGGGAGGCGGTAGAGAGCATGCAATCGCATGGAAATTAACTCAGTCACCACGGGTATCGAAAGTATTTGTTGCGCCTGGCAATGCGGGCACGCTGCTCGAACAAGGTACAGAGAACATTGCACTTACCACAATTCCTGATTTAATAGCGTTTGCCAAAAAGGAAAAAATCGCACTCACCATCGTTGGGCCGGAAATCCCCCTGGCTGACGGTATCGTCGATGCATTTCTGGCCGCTGGATTAAAAATATTTGGCCCTACCCGCCAGGCTGCTCAGCTTGAAACCTCAAAAAAATTTGCCAAGGAATTCATGGTGCGTCATCACATTCCTACCGCAACCTATGCTGCTTTCAATGACGCGACCCTGGCACATCACTACGTCGATCAGAAAGGCGCTCCGATTGTCATTAAAGCAGATGGTCTGGCAGCTGGAAAAGGGGTTGTTGTCGCACAGACCAATGAAATAGCGCATTCCGCCGTAGAGTCCATGCTGGTTGAAAAACATCTGGGTAATGCGGGCATTGAAATAGTCATCGAAGAATTTCTGCAAGGCATCGAAGTCAGTTTTATTGTGATGACGGATGGCCATCATATTCTTCCGCTTGCCACCAGTCAGGATCACAAGCGTCTGCATGATAATGACCTGGGTCCTAATACAGGGGGTATGGGTGCCTATTCCCCAACACCTTTTATTTCACCGGAGATTCACGCCAGAATAATGCGTGAGATCATACAACCGGTTATTGTCGGACTACAGGCTGAGAGCATCAGTTACACGGGCTTCCTCTACGCAGGCTTGATCATTACCGCAGATAGCCAGGTTAAGGTACTGGAATTCAATTGTCGCCTGGGAGATCCGGAAACACAGCCAATCCTGTTGCGCTTAAAAAGTGATCTGCTGGAATTGATTGAACACGCACTTAATGGCACATTGGATAAAGTAGAAATTGACTGGGATCGCCGTACGGCACTGGGCATCATCCTGGCAGCTCACGGTTATCCTGACAGACCAAGAAAAAATGATGCCATCGAAGGGTTATCTGATCTGATAAACCAGCAGAAAGACACCCATGACTTTCATATCTTTCATTCCGGTACTGTTCTGGGCGGAAAGGATGGAAAGGAGATCATGACCGCAGGCGGGCGTGTTCTGTGCGTCACTGCAATGGGAGATAGCACCAAAATCGCTCAACAGAATGCTTACAAGCTGGTTGAGAAAATTTATTTTGATGGCCGTCAGTTCAGGCATGATATCGGCTATCAGGCAATCAATTATCAGCGGAAATAATCTAACCTGCCAACCTCAATGAACATCCCGTTAAATTAATCTTCAGAATCGGATCGCTCCTTTTCAGGATAATGTGGCAGTGGTCAAATTATTAAATATTGATATAGTGTTATACTTGAAAACCTCAGGCGGTTTGATGTTTAAACAAAAATATGTTCAATTTATATAATTAAGTATCTCGATCAATCAATGTAATGCTGACATCCCTTGCAGTAGCCCCCATTAATCACATGTTACGCAGCGAAAGCTGGGCTTGTAAACGCCTGCAACCGCACAATGGAAAAATAATCTGTATTCAGGTTCCTCCTTTCTTTAACAGCAATCTACTGGTTGATTCAAATGGAGAAATACAATATACCGGAAATACCCTGGAACCGGATACCACATTGTCTGTATCGCCAATGATCTTATCAAGATTACTGGCCCGTGATGAGACGGCTCTCAGAGATATTAAAATAAAGGGTGATCAGGTACTTGCCGAGGAATTCATTGACATCGGGAAGCATGTAAACTTTAACCTTAAAATCGAACAGAATGTCAGCAAGGTTATTGGTGACATTCCTGCGCATCGCCTTGCGCAGGCAGGCCAGCAGGTTATAGCATGGCATTTTGGAAACATCAACAATTTATCCCAGGCACTGGTTGAATATTGGACAGAAGAAAGTCCTTTGCTTGTAAAAATGCACACGATTAACACATTCAGCAACGACATCAAGACATTACAATATGATATCGATCAATTGGAAGAACGAATTAAAAAACTAACTGAACAAAGCGCATTACAACCCAACTCATGATTTCTTAATTAACCATCATTTCATGCTAATGGAATTGTTTATTGGATCAAAACAAGTACCTCTGATTCATCACAACATTCTGTTAAATGACAACCTTATAAATCAATGCGCTTATTCCGCCTTCTTAAAATACAGTCTGTTGCATTTCAATTCGGACTTGATGAGTTTGTTCTCAGTCATAGTCGACTAGGTTTCTTACGCATTATTGTCAGGTCACTGACCTTCTGGCGCAAACTGGATCGACCTCGCGGTGAACGGCTCCGGCTCGCACTGGAAACATTGGGGCCGATTTTCGTAAAATTCGGTCAGATGCTATCCACACGGCGCGATCTTCTGCCACAGGATGTTGCCGATGAGCTCGCCAGACTTCAGGATCAGGTCCCTTCTTTTTCCTCTGACCTTGTTATGCGTACGCTGGAAAAAGTGTATGGTCAGGCTGTCGACAAAACTTTCCTGAAGTTTGATCCCGTACCGGTCGCCAGTGCATCGGTGGCGCAGGTTCATTTCGCCGTTTTGCATGATGGTACCGAAGTAGCCGTCAAAATATTACGTCCGAATATCGCACCGATTATTGCGCATGACGTATCGTTAATGGATACCGGCGCCTGGCTGGCTGAGTCGTTATGGCTCGATGGGAAACGCCTGAAATTGCGTCAGGTTGTATCGGAATTTGCCCGGCATCTTGATGATGAACTCGATCTTATGCGCGAGGCTGCGAATTGTAGTCAATTACGACGTAACTTTCTTGACTCGCCTTTATTGTTTGTTCCGGAAGTCTATTGGGATTACTGCCGCACTAATGTCATGGTCATGGAGCGGGTAAAAGGTGTTCCCATCAGTCATGTCGATACGTTAAGGGAACAGGGCATTGATATTCCGCAACTGGCACGGATCGGTGTAGAGATATTCTTCACGCAAGTATTCAGAGACGGCTATTTCCATGCCGACATGCATCCGGGAAATATTTTTGTTGGCAAAGATGGGCGCTACATTGCTGTAGATTTTGGAATCATGGGCACGTTAAGCGATGAAGACAAGAATTACCTGGCGCAGAATTTTCTTGCATTTTTCAGGCGGGATTATGGCCGCGTCGCTCAGGCACACGTCGAAGCCGGATGGGCACCCCGAGATACGCGGGTGGATGATTTTGAAGCTGCCATACGTGCTGTATGTGAACCGATTTTTGATAAACCGCTCAAAGAGATTTCATTTGGCCGCATCCTGTTGCAGTTATTCCAAGCATCACGGCAATTCAATGTAGAAATCCAGCCTCAACTGGTTTTACTGCAAAAAACACTCCTTAATATCGAAGGCTTGGGCCGTGATCTGGATCCCGATCTGGACTTGTGGAAAACAGCAAAGCCATTTCTGGAAAACTGGATGTCTGAGCAAATCGGATTACGCGGACTGGCCAGCCGGATCCAGAAAGAAGCGCCTAACTGGGCGGTGATATTTCCACAGTTTCCACGATTGATCCATCAGATTCTTGCTGAAAATCGCCACCTTACTCTGGAAAAAAGGATGACGGATTTAATCGTTGAAGAAAAACGCCAGAATCGTTTGCTATCACTGATTGTTACGTTATTAGCAATCATGTTATTGTGGCAAGTATTACAGGCATTCTGGATATAGCGGGTTAAAATACTATGCTGTCCTGAGTCATTCCCATAGAAACAGTAAAATATACGCCTATTTTTTAGAGTAATGCCATGAGCTATTATCAATATCATGTTTTCTTCTGTATTAATCAGCGTGAAAATGGCGCTAATTGCTGTAACAATTTTTGTGCACAGGAACTCCGTGATTACGCAAAACAGCGTATAAAATCTCTGAAGCTGGATGGCAAAAACAAAATCCGCATTAACAATGCAGGCTGCCTGGATCGCTGCAATCAAGGCCCTGTCATTGTCATTTACCCGGAAGAAACCTGGTACACCTATATTGACAAAGAAGATATTGATGAAATTATTGATTCACATTTAATAAATGGACGGATTGTCGAACGTCTGAAGATATAAAATTGCCTTATCCCGAAGAAATCTGAAGATAGCAAAGAGATATTTGTGTGAATTCGCTTATTACTCAGAAATTCTTTATTGACGGCCCGGCTGGCAAGCTGGAAACAATATTGACTGAGCCTGCATCGACCCCCAGAGGTATTGCTGTCATTGCCCACCCTCACCCGCTTTATGGCGGAACAATGGATAATAAAGTTGTCTATACTTTATTTAATAGCTTGCTTGAATTAGGTTTTATTACAGTCAAATTTAATTTCCGTGGCATCGGCAAAAGTGAAGGAACATATGACAACGGAATCGGTGAAGTTGAAGATGTTATTTCTGTGATCGAAGCCATTCGCGGTCAATTTAACAATCAGTTCCCTGCATTACCGACACTGCTGGCGGGTTTCTCATTTGGTGGCGCCATTCAATTACATGTTGCTGAACGGCTGAATCCTGAGTATCTGCTACTGGTTGCTCCATCCGTCACTCACTTACGTGCCCCTGCCATTCCTCAGCACACAAGATTTGCCCTGATCATTCATGGTGACAAAGATGAAGTTGTATTGCTTGAAACAGTTCTGGACTGGGCAGCACCAGCTTCACAGCCGATCGTTGTAATTCCTGGGACCGATCACTTCTTTCACGGCAAACTGGCAATACTCCGGCATACCATCATCACATCGTTTACGAACCCACTTGACTAAAACCAGGTTTATTCTACCAGGCGATGCTGAACCGCATAACGAACCAGTTGTGCATTACTTTTCATATTCATCTTTTCCAGAATGCGAGAACGATACGTACTGACCGTTTTAACGCTGAGTGCCAGTTTGTTGGCAATGGCTGTTAAAGATTCTCCCGAGACAATGAGCTTAAAGACATGAAATTCACGGTCTGAAAAAGTTGAGTGCACTAAGGTTTCTGAACCAGTACTGGATACGGAATTAAATAATAATTTTTCTGCGAGTACCGGGTTGACGTATTTCCCGCCACTTGCCAGACGACGGATTACACTGATGAGTTGATCCGTTGGACTATCTTTAGTCAGATAACCTGATGCACCTGAACGAATCGCCCTTATCGCATATTCATCCTCCGGGTACATGCTTAGAACCAGCACGCACTGATCTGTTTTTTCCACATCGATTCTTTTCAGGATATCAAGCCCGCTGATATCCGGCAAATTGATATCCAGTAAAATAACATCGCATTCATGTTCACGTATTTTCTTTAACGCATCCTTCCCATCAACTGCTTCCGCAATCACCGTAATGTCTTTGGTTTCACCAAAGATTCTCTTCAGTCCATCGCGAAACAATGCATGATCATCTGCTATCAACACTTTAATCATCATAAAGAATCTCCTGTGATAAATCATGGCTTGAATGTATGGGTACCAACAATGTTACTGTGCTGCCTTGCAATGGCGATCCTTGTATATCCAGTTTCCCTCCCAATTGCTTGGTCCGTTCATTCATGCCAATAATTCCAAATGATCTCGGATTTAATAATTGCGAGTTTGTAATACCAATGCCATTATCTTTGATCATAATAAAAACATTGTTATTCAGCTCATCCAGTTCAACATAAACCACCGATGCCTGCGCATGCCGGGTTATATTAACAAAAGCTTCCTGAATAATTCTGAAGATACTGGTTTCATGACTCTTATTGAGTAAAGAGAATTTTGAAACAGCTGATATTAAATGGCACTTGATATTTGTTCTCTGCTCAAATTCTCGAATCAGCCATTCAATAGCTCCCACCAATCCGAGATTGTCGAGAACATTGGGTCGTAAATTAATAGAAACTCTCCGTGCGGTTTCGATCGCTTCACCAGTCAACTGATACATCGAGTCAATACGTTCATGCATTGGGTTCCTGGTGATCTTCTTGGAAAGCCAGTCCAGATCCATTCTTAATACAGTCAGACTTCCGCCCAGAACATCATGAATCTCCCTGCCAATCCGGGAACGTTCTTCTTCCCGGATCTCCTGCAAATGAATGGTCAGATCACGTAGATTTTCAACCATCTGTTTACGCTCGGTAATATCCTCGATCATGCATAAATGACAAATATTCAGATTTTCATCTACTTCAAATGGTGCAATTGACATCTCAATCCAGGCGATTGAATTATCCGGACGTAGAATTCTCATTGTTATTCTGAAGCCAGGTATATATTGATTACTGATGAGCGATATGTCTCTTTCAAAAGATACCAAATCCAGCGGGTAAATAATATTCGAATGATTGATTCCCAGCAGTTCATCAATAGACCGACCCACAATAGTGGAGTACATTGGATTAACATCCAGAAAACTCCCGGTTTCTAAATTAATCAGGGCAATACCCAGAGGCGCTTTATCAAAAATCGTATGGAATCGTTGCTGTGCCTTCCTGGCATTTCCTTCTGCGCGTTTTCTTTCAATCGAATAGCGGATCACGCGTGCAAGTACGCCTTGCGTCAGGCTTCCCTTAACCAGATAATCCTGAGCACCAGCTTTAATAACCTGTATGGCAAGCTTCTCATCATCCCTGAACGACAATACTGCGATCGGTATATTTGCCGCGGATACCACGGAGCCGATTAATGGTATCGATACCGTCACTATCAGGTAGCCAGAGATCCGTTAATATTAGATCAAAAGATTGCTGTTCAATTAATAGAAATGCATCATTCAGCCGTTCCGCATGAATCAGTGAAATCTGGTCTCCCATGGCGAACTGTAATTCAGTCTGAACAAGTATTGCATCAGTTTCATTATCCTCAATCAATAAAATATAAATATGATCTTTATCCATGGCATCTTAAGATTCAGACAGGAGTGCGGTTGAAAACCAGAAATCCTGAATAGATTTTGCCACCTTAATACATTCATCAAAATCCGCAGGCTTCTTGATATAACTATTGGCCTGATTTATATAGGCTGCCCTGATGTCTTCTATTGCAATAGAAGAAGTATAGATGATCACAGGTATGGTTTTCAGGCTGACATTCGTTTTTAACTCAGACAAGACTTCATCGCCATTCTTTCTGGGCATGTTCAAATCTAATAAAATAATATCCGGGCGTGGCGCATTGACATAATTCCCTTGCCGGGACAGAAACTCCATTGCATAGATACCATCTTCGGTTACATAAATCTCAATGTTCGTTTCATTAAACTTGAATGCTTCTTTAATTAACATCACATCGATCGGGTTATCGTCAATCATCAGGATGATGTTTGAGCGAATATTATTCTTATAGAGCATTAAAAATCAATTCACTTTGGAAATAGTGAAATAAAAAACAGAGCCCTGACCAGATTCTGATCTAGCCCATATTCTTCCGCCATGATGTTCTACAACCTTCTTGCAGATAGCCAGACCAATACCCGTTCCAGCATATTCCTTACGACTATGCAGCCGTTGAAATACTCTAAAAATTCGCTCCAGATATTGTGATTCAATTCCAATGCCATTGTCTGCCACAGAAAATATCCATTCATCAGCATTTTCTTCAATGCCAATATGAATTTTGAGGGATCGTTCACTTCTGAATTTAAGTGCATTATTGATTAAATTTGTAAACAGTTGAATGAGCTGAAATGAAACCCCCTTGATAACGGGTAGATGATCGCATGTAATATCAGCCCCACACTCACGAATTATTACAGACAAATCAATCAAAATATTCTTTAATAACTGATTACAATCAATCTCCTCCAGAGATTGATTTGCGTTAACCTGCGCATAGGTTAACAGATCATCAATGAGTCTTTGCATCCGTTTTGTACCAGCGACTGTATGCGTAATCAACTCATTAGCCTGTTCATCCAACTGCTCATCATAGCGTTTCTTGAGCAACTGAACAAAACCACTCACTGCACGCAGGGGCTCCTGTAAATCATGTGTCACGACATAAGCAAACTGCTCAAGCTCATCATTTGAGCGCGCCAATTCTGCAACCTGTTCTACCATTCTTTGCTCCAGCAACTTGTATTCAGTAATCACTGTTCTGATGGCAATATACTGATATGGCACTCCAGTATGATCCAGAAAAGGAACAATCGTGGTATCAACCCAATAAAATGAACCATCTTTTGCACGATTTTTAAACTCTCCTTTCCAGATAACCCCGCTGGAAATCGTCGACCATAAGTGCCTGATAAATTCTTTTGAGTGGTAACCGGAATTGACAATGCGATGATTCTGCCCCAGCAGCTCATTGGCAGAATACTTGGATATATTACAAAACTGCTCATTAACGTATTTGATACTTCCTTTTCGATCTGTAATTGCAATAATCGAATGCTTATCAATGGCTTCTTCCATCACTCTTACCTCATTCAAGAGCGCCTCCTGGGCAATAGCCTGTTCTTGCCGTTCCAGCCACACGCCAAGATCTTCGGAAATCTGCTCTAAGAAACAACGATCTTCAGTTTCTGATGCTGTAGTGGCATCTTCATAAAAGAAACCGATTTGCCCGCATACAATCTCATTAGCTACTATCTGTACCGACACTTTATATTGCATATTCTGCTTAAAATTATCAGCAGCAAAACTTCTGTCACAAATCTCAATAAAGGTAAATCTGGATTCAACCCGATACCGGGTAGAATTTATATGGTCTATAATTTTCATGCAAAGATCATCGATCGATCGAAGACTCATCATGTCATGACAAATTTCATAAAGACACGCAAGTTTCAGCAGCTTTTCATCTTGCGATTTGCACCTGGACTCATTTCCAGCTTGACAAGTCAACACGTCACGAATTAGTTGTGTAGTTCCTGTCAACAATTTCGATCTCTTCAAGCATAGAATTAATGAATGTTTAATAGTATCCCGCCTATAGTTTTTAGACCACAGGAATATTCTTACTATTTTATTCCGCTTTGTTCTAAATGAAATACAGCAATTTCTGGCAGTTATTCTTTTATGATAATGCCGTAAGTTATAGAAATATCATAAATATACCTGGAATAGATATACATGGAAGCCTTTCACTTGATAATTAGATTACCTTTTCTCTATTTTTCCTAAATATTATGCTTATAAGTGATTGTTCGAACCATCTGCTCATGAGTTTAATACTTGAGATCAGTAACTGCTTATCCATCAGCAAGCACCGCCCATCAAACATTTCTCAAGAAATTTGCAACAAGCTGATCTCGCACTATCCCTACAATATCGCGTGGATTGGAACAATGGGGCCAGACAGGTCAATTCATATTGAATCGATGGAAGGAGATTTAATCTCCCATATAAACTCCATATATCTCAGTCAGATCAATCCCGATGACTCAGAGAACCCCATTAAAACTTGTATTGTTAAAAGAATTCCCATTCATATTGAATATAGATCAGTCAACGTAAAATATGGCAGTGACTGGAATGATTTTTTAGAAAAAACAAACTCAGCATCTTTATTGTCGCAGCCTTTACTAAATAATGACCAGTGTACTGGAATATTAGGAATCCATTCGAAAGCATCCAATAGTTTCACGGATAATATTGAATGTTCATTATTGGCGTTGGTTGCACAATACTTAAGCGATCATTATGAAATTCAAAGAAGAATCCGTGACTATTCCACATTAGCAAACCAATCCAAATTAGTGACTGTTATATTTGATACCGTACAGGAAGGCATTATCATAACCAATGCACAAGGGAGAATTATTTCGGTCAATCCTGCCCTGACACAAGTCACAGGTTACTCAAGTGAAGAATTAATTGGCCAAATGCCAAGTATCCTGCAATCAGGCGTTCATGATAAAAACTTCTATTCGGCAATGTGGCAAAAAATTACACGGGTCAATGGGAAGGTGAAGTATGGAATAAACGTAAAAACAATAGCATTTACCCGGAATCTCTCTGCATAACAACCGTTAAGGATGACCATCAGGCAACTATTAGTTATATCGGTGTCTTAACTGATAACAGCAAGCAGAGAAAAATTGAACAATAGCTACAGCTTCTAGCGTCATACGATACGCTAACAAAGCTACCAAACCGCACCTTATTTAAAGAACGGCTTACCTCTGCGATCAAGAATGCGCACCGGAGTCAAACAATTCTGGGCATTCTAGTCATCGATATTGATAATTTTAAGTTGATTAACGAAACTTTCAACCATTCAATCGGTGATGAGATGCTCAAAATTATTGCCAGACAATTAACAAAATGTATCCGGGAAAATGACACGCTCGCCAGACAAAGTGGGAATGAGTTTACAGTTATCTTACAATCGCTGACATCGCTACCCGATGCTATTTCAGTAGTCAGCAAGATTATAAAGCTATTTAAACACCCGCTGGAAATCGGAAAATACAAATTATTCACTTCAGTATCGATTGGAATCAGTTTCTATCCCGCCGATGGCAACAAATCCGAGACTCTCATTAAAAATGCCGAGACGGCCATGCATCTGGCAAAAGATCATGGAAAAAACAACTATCGTGTTTATACCTAAT
>JBBTCY010000221.1:0-1832 GCA_038043005.1 Pseudomonadota bacterium | reverse complement strand
CAATCGTGCCGCAGCATTCCGGCCCGAAGTGTGTGAACAGGCCGGGTTTTAATCCGATAAAGGTCACGGTGAGGGTGGCGCGGATCGCCGTACCAACCACACAGCCGTCATCGCTGCCGAGTCCGGATGGAATATCCAAGGCCAGCATGGGTAAATTCAGTTGATTTACCGTATCGATCCAGGTGCGGTATGGATCGGTCAACGGGCGATGCTTGTCCAGACCGATGCCGAATAACCCGTCGATTACCATATCCCATGGCTGATTGTTTGGAATATCCGTCTGAATGCCACCATCAATGGCGAGCCACGCTTGCATCGCCTGTTTTGCATCCGCAGGTAGATGGTCGGGATCTCCTGAAAATACCAGGGTGACCGCATTGCCCCATTCTTTCAGATAGCGCGCCACAACCAACGCATCGCCGCCGTTATTGCCGGGACCCGCCAGGATCAATACATTTCGCCCAGACATCAGCCAGGTGTCGCGGGCGATCTTCGCCGCAGCCAGACCCGCTCTTTCCATGAGATTGGGCGGATTGGGCTGTGCCGCCACCCATTGCTCGATTTCGCGGATTTCAGCAGTTAGGAAAACAGGATCAGCAGTTGTCATGTGAGTTTGTTCGACGGTTGACCAACGGAAAGTATAGCTTCTCGTGTAAAATTATAGTCTTTAAATAATAACTATCTTTCCCCAATGCTTCGATTTTGTGGCGGTCACGCGCTTTCTCCTTTTCGTCTGGAGAAATTACTCAAAGAAATTAATGCACATCCGGTGCATGTTTCACGTATAAAAACTGAATACTGGCATTTTTGTGCGGCGACGCGTCCACTGCGCGACAATGAGCTCGCAATCCTGATGAGACTGCTGAATGCCGATACGGTTCAGCAGGATTCACAGGCTGACGGTGAATTTTTTCTGGTCTTGCCGCGCCCGGGAACCATTTCGCCTTGGTCAACCAAGGCGACCGATATCGCGCACCACTGCGGACTTGAGGTGGTGGAGCGGATAGAGCGCGGCATTGCTTTTTATGTGCACAGCGACCGGGCGCTTTCTGCCGATGACCGGAAACACTTGTGGGCGTCTATCCATGACCGCATGACAGAGGCTGTGTTTGATTCGTTTGATGCGGCAGCACAAAATTTCCAGCATTTTGCACCACGGCCTCTGAATACGGTTGATATCATCAATGTCGGCATAGAAGCGCTGCAAAAGGCCAATCAGGCAATGGGGCTGGCGCTGTCAGCCGATGAGATTGAGTATCTGGCTTATCATTTCAAGCAGGCTATGCGCAACCCGACCGATGTGGAACTCATGATGTTCGCGCAGGCCAATTCCGAGCATTGCCGCCATAAGATTTTCAATGCGGAATGGATCATTGATGGAAAGCCGCAGGATAGATCGCTGTTTGCGATGATACGCAACACGCACCAGATGCATCCGCACGGCACAATCGTCGCCTATGCCGATAATGCCAGCGTCATTGAAGGAGCGGAGATTGCCCGTTTTTATCCCGGCAGAAACAATGTGTACGGCTACGCCCGGGAAGAAACCCATCTGCTTATGAAAGTGGAAACGCATAACCACCCGACTGCCATTTCGCCGTTTCCGGGCGCTGCCACCGGTGTGGGCGGCGAAATCCGTGATGAGGGAGCGACAGGCCGGGGCGCCAAACCCAAAGCCGGGTTAACGGGTTTTTCGGTATCCAATCTGAGTATTCCGGACTATATCCAGCCGTGGGAAATCGACTCATCAGGGAAAAGTAACACGCAATCGGCTTATGGCAAGCCAACACGCATTGTTTCCGCCTTGCAGATCATGCTGGAAGGCCCAATTG
>JBBTCY010000220.1:0-3080 GCA_038043005.1 Pseudomonadota bacterium | reverse complement strand
GCAGATAGTTTTTCAACGGTCTGTTAGAAGTTTTGGAGAGCTGATGTTATGAGTACTGTTGCGCCACGACCCATTCCAAAAAATACTTCTGCAATAAGCAGTGAGCTGGATTTTTCCAAGAATCTGCACGCGGTTACAAACAAGATTCATGCGGCTGGCGATATCGACGAGATCATGCTGGAAGTCAGCAAGGATATCTGCGCGTTATTCACGGCAGACCGGCTGACGATTTATACACTGAGTGAGGATAAATCATTCATCACTTCGAGAGTAAAAACCGGGTTGGACTCTTTTCAGGATTTGAAGTTGCCGGTGACTGAACACAGCATTGCGGGTTATGTGGGATTAAGGAAGGAAATCGTAAATCTTGAAGATGTTTACAATAAAAGCGAACTGAAGAAACTCAGCGCGCAGCTTACTTTCCTGCACGAAGTTGATAAACGTACCGGTTATCGCACCAAACAGATGCTGGTGGCACCTATCCTGAATGCGGATAATAAAGAACTGATGGGCGTGGTTCAAGTCATCAACCATAAACTGGATCAACCTTTTTCAGAGACAGCGGTGAAGGGGGTGAACGAAATATGCAAGACACTGGCAATCGCTTTCAGGCAACGGCAAAAATCCGCTCCGATCCTCAAATCAAAATATGATCACCTGATCCATGATGCGGTGATTTCTGCAGCCGAATTTGATCTGGCAACCCGCTCGGCGCGTAAAAAAGGCTGCGATCTGGAAGATATTCTGATTGATGAGTTTCAGATTAGCCTGTCAGTAATTGGCCAGGCCCTGGCTGCGTTCTTTGACGTGAAGTATGAGCCTTATAAGGCAGACCGCGTCAGGCCGTATGACTTGTTGAAGAACCTGAAAAAGGATTACATCGAAAGCAATGCCTGGCTACCGATTGATGACACCAGGGATGGTCTGGTGGTTTTAACGCTGGATCCGGAGCGAATCAGGTCGCAACGGATCGTTAACAATATTTTCCCCAAACAGAAGATCATCTATACGGTGACCACCAGGCGGGAATTCACTTCCACCATTGAGCTCTTCTACAGCGGCAACCAGAATGAGGTTGGCTCGGGTGACATTAATGAAATGTTGAACAGCCTCGAAGGAGAGGATGTTGAAAGTGTTCTGAATGAAGTGGAGGAATCATCAGCCGCTTCGGATAATGAGCTGGTCAAACTTGTCAACAAGATCATTATCGATGCCTACAAGATGGGCGTGTCGGATATTCATGTAGAACCTTATCCGGGCAAGGAAAAAACCAAAATACGTTTCCGCAAGGATGGCTCGCTGATGCCCTACATCGAAATTCCCGCCAGTTACCGCAATCCGCTGGTGACACGGATCAAGATCATGTGTGATCTGGATATTTCCGAAAAGCGCAGACCGCAGGATGGCAAGATCAAGTTTAAAAAATTTGCCCCTCTGGATATTGAATTGAGGGTGGCCACTATTCCGTCCTCGGGTGGTCTGGAAGATGTGGTCATGCGTATTCTGGCCGCCGGAGAGCCGATTCCGCTCGAAAAAATGGGTTTTACCGAACATAACCTGGAAGAACTGAAAAGCATCATCAGCAAACCGTATGGATTGTTTTTTGTATGCGGCCCAACCGGTTCCGGTAAAACCACAACCCTGCATTCAATTCTCAAACACCTGAACCGCCCGGAAACCAAAATCTGGACAGCTGAAGATCCCGTGGAGATAACCCAGAAAGGACTCCGCCAGGTGCAGATGAATGTCAAGGCGGGCCTGACTTTCCCGGTTGTGATGAAATCATTCTTGCGTGCAGATCCTGACATCATTATGGTGGGCGAGATGCGTGACAAGGAAACCACCTCAATCGGTATTGAAGCATCGCTCACGGGGCATCTGGTATTTGCCACGCTCCATACCAACAGCGCGCCTGAATCGATCATCCGGCTATTGGATATGGGCATGGATCCCTTTAACTTCTCTGATGCGTTATTGGGAATTCTGGCGCAGCGTCTGGCCAAGCGGTTATGCAAATGCAAGGAATCCTACGTGGCCAGTGAGCATGAAATTAAAATGCTGCTGACGGAATACTGTACGGAACTGGATAATATCGACCGGTTTAAAGCCAATCCCGAAGCGGCCTATCAGGCCATACGGGATGGCTGGGTCAGGCAGTATGGCAATGATGAAGGTCAGATTGTTCTGTGTAAACCCGTTGGCTGCGATAGCTGTGCGGGAACGGGTTTTTCGGGCCGTGTGGGGCTGCATGAATTATTGACAGCCAGCGATGCGCTGAAAAAGAATATTCAGGAGCATGCGCGCGTGGCGGAAATGCTGGTGACGGCATTGGATGACGGGATGCGTACGTTAAAACAGGATGGGATCGAAAAAGTGCTGCAAGGGATTACGGATATTCATCAGGTGCGGATTGTTTGTATCAAGTAAATGGTTTGGCTTGTACTGTGTTATGTTTTTATTATTACGCTTGATGTGACAAAAATTGTCAGATTCTGACGGTATGTGGTATGTGTTATCTCATATAATTACACTGAAGAAAACAAAACACCCCATAAATGGGGTGTTTTAAAGGTAGAGCTGTGTTTCAGTTATATTAGCAAATAGCGCCAGAAGCACGGGTTAAACAACCACCACCTTTAACCCACGCAATTTTCCCATCGGCTCCAAGTGTGCCAACAAGTTGATAGGTATCAGTTACGGCAATGCCATTAACAGCGCGCGGAGTAATCACCAATGTGGCTACAGCAGCGGCTGTAGTAAGTGCGACACCAGCTGGGTCGAATGGAGAAGTAGCAGCCGATGTTGCTAATCCAGGTAAACCAGCACCAATTCCCAAAGCATTGGGTACACCAGCAGCCACCCCAACGGCTGTAAATGCGCCAGCAGCAGAGCAACTTCCATCTTGCGCACATACTTCCATTGCTAATTTATATGGAGAGCCTGAAACGACAACTTCTGTAAATCGTGCTTTCAATGTGTAATTTTGATAAGCAGGAATGGCTACTGCAGCCAGAATACCAATAATTGCAACCACGATCATTAATTCTATCAGTGTGAAACCTTTTTGTACTTGTTGCATG
>JBBTCY010000219.1:0-8748 GCA_038043005.1 Pseudomonadota bacterium | reverse complement strand
CTCCGACCACTTGCACCCCATGCAAGTACGCTACCAGGCTGCGCTACGCCCCGAGCGAGAGATTATAACAAACAAAAGACTGCCACATTAGAAACTTATCATGAATATAATCTTTCAGGAAAGAAGCTGCGCCATAACGCTTTTAATTTCGCCTCGAATATAATTCAGATTAGTTATCGGTGTCAGTGAGACAGGTTCAATGGATTTCATGGACACGGTTTTACTTTCTTCATGTCCAAGACGACTGCGCGCACCATTGATCGTGAAACCCTGTTCATAAAGCAGCTCCCGGATACGTCGTATCAGCAATACTTCCTGATGCTGATAGTATCTACGGTTCCCACGTCGTTTTACAGGTTTTAGTTGTGTAAATTCCTGTTCCCAATAGCGTAGAACATGTGGTTTTACGCCACAGAGAATACCTACTTCGCCGATTGTAAAATAGCGTTTAGCCGGAATCGGAGGAAAAGTATTACTTGGCTTTTTGTTTTCCATGATAATTTTTTTCAACCATTGTTTTTAACTTTTGACTGGCATGAAAAGTTACAACCCGGCGTGCTGTGATTGGTATTTCTTCGCCTGTTTTAGGATTCCGGCCAGGACGTTGCGGTTTTTCCCGTAATTGAAAATTACCAAAACCTGACAGCTTGACACCTTCATTATTTTGTAATGCTGCACGCACTTCCTCATAAAAGGATTCGACCATATCTTTTGCTTCACGCTTATTAAGTCCAACATTTTCAAACAACATATCAGCTAATTCAGCTTTTGTTAATGCCATACTCCACTCCATTGAGTTATTTTTTTAAACCAGCTCCCGCCAGATTTTTTAAACAGTAGTTAATCCAGTTAATACAAATATTAAATGAATGAATATGCTTAAGTAAATATCAATTACGCAAGACTGCACCAAATTTATTTTCCAGCGCACTCATTAAATTCTTCATGACAAAATCAGCTTCTTCATCTGTCAGTGTTTTTTGAGTATCTTGTAACAACACCCGGAAAGCAAGACTTTTTTTGGTTTTATCCATTTCTTTGCCTCGATAAATATCAAATAATGCAATATCCGATATCAGGGGTAATTTCTTTTCATACATACAGTCCAAAAGTGATTGAACAGTTATAGTATTGTCAACGACAATTGCAATATCACGGCGCACTGGTGGAAATTTTGAAATCTCTTTTACCGTAGGTTGCGAATCAGTCATAAATACATTTAGATCAAGTTCAAATAACACAACACTTCGTGGCAAATTGTATTTCTTTTGCCAACGGGGATGTAGCTCCCCAAGCCACCCAACCTGCACATTTTCCATGTGAATACTGGCTGATTTTCCTGGATGCAATGCCGGATGGTTGAATATTCTGAAATCTAATACTTTTTTTCCTCTAAATAAAGCATCAATATCAGATTTCACATCATAAAAATCAATAGCCCTTGCTGCTATGCCCCATTGTTCGGTTACCGCATCTCCATAGCATAGTCCGGCGAGTTTTTCTATCTGCTTATAATCATTAGTATCTCGATCTCTTGTGAAACAGGCGCCTATTTCAAATAGGCGAACCCTCGCTTGTTTACGATTCAAATTGAACTGAAGATTGGATATTAACCCTCCAATGAGCGTACTGCGCATGACACTCATTTGACTGGCAATTGGGTTTTTCAAATAAATTAGATCGTTATTGTCAGAAAAATCCTTTTCCCATGTTGCATCGACAAAAGAATAATTGATAACCTCTTGATAATCGCGAGCTGTCAATACGCCTTTCAATGCATAAAGAAACTGGCCTGTTTCTGAAGCTGCCAGCATCGCCATATTCGCATACGGAAAACTAGTGGGAATACAGTCATAGCCATAAATACGCGCTAATTCTTCGATGAAATCTTCTTCAATGGTAAGATCAAAACGATAGGTAGGCGGTATTACGCTAAAAACATTGGCTTCTACGGAAAATATAAATCCCAGGCGATTAAAGATATTCATAATCTGCTGCTGATTAATATCAATACCCAATACTCGCTTGACCCGATCCGTCCGCACAATGACTGGAACCCGTTGGGGTAATTCATATTTCTTCTCTGTAATCGGACCCACCTTCCCACCACAGATTGTTACTATTAATGATGTAGCACGCTCTAACGCACTTCGAGTCATGGCAAAATCGACACCACGTTCAAAACGATAAGCAGAATCAGTATTAAAACCCAGGCGGAATGATTTTCCACTAATTACATTCGGGCTAAAGAAAGCACATTCTAGAAAAATATCAGTTGCACCTAGCGTTACCCCACTGTCCATTCCACCCATAATTCCCGCCAATGCAAGTGGTTTATACGCATCGGCAACAATCAGCATATCCGTTGTGAGCTCTACTTGATTACCATTGAGTAATTGCAATCTTTCTGTCGATTGTGCATATCGTATTTGAATTGATCCATTGAGTTTGGCCAGATCAAAAGCATGCATCGGTTGACCTGTTTCTAACAATACGTAGTTAGTGATATCGACAATTGGGTTAATCGACCTTATTCCACTTCGTTCAAGGCGTTGTTTTAACCATAATGGTGTTGATACATCAAGATTTATCTCACGAATAATTCGACCACAATAAAGTGGACAGGCCTCTGGTAATGTCACATGAACATCCATAGCATCATCAATCGTATGGTGAACAGGTGTTATTTCCACTGAGACTAATTCAGTTTCTGTAATCGCTGAAACTTCACGTGCAATACCAGACAATCCAAGGCAGTCGGCACGATTCGGTGTAAGATTAAGTGTAAAAAGCTTATCATTTAGCTCATAGTAGTCACGAAAACTCATTCCTACTGGCGCATCTTCAGGTAACAATAATAAGCCTTCATTGGCTTCATTAATGCCCAACTCCTTTGCTGAACATAGCATTCCAGAAGATTCGACGCCACGCAGCTTGGTTTTCTTAATTATTAGTCCCGACAGAGTTGCACCAATGAGCGCACATGGAATCTTTACGCCGACATCAACGTTACTGGCGCCACATACAATCTGAAGAGGGTCATTGCCTTTAACACCAATATTCACAGAGCATATTTTTAAACGATCTGCTTCTGGATGCCGCTCTATCGCAACGACTTCAGCAACAACAATTTTCTCAAAATCTGGCGCAACAGATTCGACATTTTCCACTTCTATGCCAGCCATTGTTAGCGCATGAGCTAGCTCATCACTGGTACAAGGGGGATTTACATAGGTGCGTAGCCAGTTCTCAGAGAATTTCATGACGTTCTATTATTAATTTTAGAAAGTAACAACATCAGGGTTAGTTAAACTGTTTTAAAAACCGTAAATCATTTTCAAAAAACAGCCTTAAATCATTGACGCCATATTTTAACATCGTCAATCGTTCGACTCCCAAGCCAAATGCAAAACCAATATACCGTTCACTGTCAATATTGACATGCTTTAAAACATTTGGATGCACCATTCCACAACCTAATACTTCAAGCCAACCTGTATGGCTACAGACACGACATCCCTGTCCATTACAGATTACACACCCGATATCCATCTCAGCGGAAGGCTCCGTAAAGGGGAAAAAAGATGGCCTGAATCGTACAGGCAAATTATCACGTTCAAAAAAGTGTGCCATAAAATCAGCCAAAATGCCTTTCAATGCGGCAAAATTTGCATTCTCGTCAATCCATAGCCCTTCAACTTGATGAAACATCGGTGTATGTGTGACATCAGAATCACAACGATATACGCGTCCAGGTGCAATCAGTTTTATAGGGGGTTCATGATTCTGCATATAATGAATCTGAACCGGTGATGTATGCGTACGCAGCAGATGACCGGCATCAATATAGAAAGTGTCATGCATGGCGCGTGCAGGGTGGCTTTCTGGAATATTCAAAGCAGTAAAGTTATAAAAATCTGTTTCAATCTCGGGTCCCGATGCCACATGAAAACCAATTGAATGAAATAGTGATTCAATACGAGCAAGAATTTGTGTGACTGGATGCAAACCGCCAGTTTCCAAGCCTCTCCCTGACAGGGTTACATCGAGCATTTCTTCAGTCAATCTTGCTTCAAGTTCTTTCGCCTGTAGTACATCTCGACGAAATTTTAACGTGGCATCCAGTTGATTTTTAGCTTGATTTATCCTGTTTCCCATTGCAGGGCGTTCTTCTGGAGGAAGCTTGCCTAACCCTTTGAGCAGGTCGGTCAATATACCACTCTTGCCAAGATAACGCGCCTTTACCTGTTCCAATTCAACCGGATCATCAATACTATTCAGTATGCTTATGGCTTCATTAACTACTTCATCCAGGTTTTTCATATAAATTTCGAATAATATTAATAGCAGTTAGACAAATAATCCTAGTTCATAAGAAAAAGGGAGGCTCGGGTATACCCTAGCCTCCCAGCTTTACTATTTTTACTACCGATTATACAGCCAGACTAGCTTTTGCTTGTTCAGCGATTTTCCCAAAAGCATGCTTATCAAATACGGCCAGATCAGCCAATACTTTTCTGTCGACCTCGATACTTGCTTTTTTCAAACCATTCATGAAAACACTATACGATAAGCCACATTCACGCGCAGCCGCATTAATACGTGCAATCCATAATGCTCTGAATTGACGTTTGCGTTGACGACGATCACGGTATGCATATTGCCCAGCCTTCATAACAGCTTGCTTGGCAATGCGATAGACATTCTTACGTCGACCACGATAACCTTTGGCTAGATCTAATATTTTTTTGTGCCGCGCATGAGCGGTTACACCACGTTTTACTCTTGGCATTCTTCCTCCTCGTTAGGCGTACGGCATCATTGATCGGATTGACATCACATTAGTTGGATGAACAGTAACAACTCCACGCAACTGCCGTTTATTCTTAGTTGTTTTTTTAGTCAGAATATGGCGTTTAAATGCCTGTGAGCGTTTAATGCTTCCACTTGCACGTATTTTAAAACGTTTGGCAGCACCACTTTTTGTTTTCATTTTGGGCATAAAATATCCTCATATAATATGAAGCTAGGTGCCTCCATAGTTGGAGAACTTCGTTAACCCAGCAATCACTTCTTGTATTACAAAATTTACTACAAATAGCTAACCGTGAATAATAGCATTTATGATGCCACAGTTGAATCATTTGCGGTTGATTTTGATTTTTCTGCTTTAGTTTCTTTTTTCTTTGGTGACAATACCATCACCATTTGTTTTCCTTCCATCTTTGGAAATTGTTCAACAGCAGCGTATAGATTCAAATCATCCCTGACACGCTCTAATAATCTTAAACCAAACTCTTGATGTGCCATTTCACGGCCACGAAAACGTAAAGTTACTTTAACCTTATCACCTTCATTTAGGAAATTAATCAAGTTTCTTAACTTGATATTGTAGTCACCTTCATCAGTATTCGGTCTGAATTTGATTTCTTTTATTTGAACCTGTTTTTGTTTTAGTTTCGCATCATGCTTTTTCTTACTTTCTTGATAGCGAAATTTTCCATAATCCATCAATCGACAAACAGGGGGCTGTGCGGTTGGTGCAATCTCTACCAGATCAACACCTGCTTCTTCTGCCAGTGTATTAGCATCAGAAAGCGTTACAACACCAATTTGCTCCCCATTCACACCTATCAAACGTACCTCTGGCACATCGATCTCATGATTTATGCGTGCTGTTTTTTCCTGAGTTATGGTAAATTCTCCAAGTCTATTAAAAGAAAATCTATGCTTTTAA
Source organism: Pseudomonadota bacterium (assembly GCA_038043005.1). Classification (GTDB taxonomy): domain Bacteria; phylum Pseudomonadota; class Gammaproteobacteria; order Burkholderiales; family Nitrosomonadaceae; genus Nitrosomonas. The sequence goes on along the minus strand of JBBTCY010000219.1, from coordinate 3,011 downwards.
AAAAATCTCTTCTTTAAGTCGATCAATGAAAGCTTGCAGCGTCAGCTGACCAAGATTGTTTCCTGTACGATCACGTACCGCAATTCTATTTGCCTGTACTTCTTCATCACCTACAATAATTTGATAAGGAAGTTTCTGCATACTATGCTCACGAATTTTATAGGTTATTTTCTCATTTCTCAAGTCTAAGCTTGCTCTAATGCCATTTAATTTGAGTTGAGCTGTTACTTCTTGCGCATACTCAGCTTGCCCTCTGGAGATATTTAATACTACCACTTGCTCCGGTGATAACCATAATGGAAATGAACCTGCATAGTTCTCAATTAAAATACCAATAAATCTTTCCAGCGAACCTAGAATCGCTCTGTGCAGCATAACAGGTACTTGTCGCGAATTATCTTCAGCCACATACACTGCATCTAGCCGCTCAGGCATAGAGAAATCCAGCTGTAATGTTCCACATTGCCAAACACGCCCAATACAATCTTTCAGAGAGAATTCGATTTTTGGCCCATAAAATGCGCCTTCTCCAGGCTGTAATTCCCAATTGAGCTTTGCTTGCTTCAAGGCTGCTTCCAGAGCTGCCTCGGATTTATCCCATTGCGATTCGGAACCAACTCGTTTTTGTGGTCGAGTTGAAAGCTTAATCAGAATTTCCTTAAAATTAAAATCAGCATATACGGTTTGTAATAATGCAATGAATTTAACGACCTCTTCCTGGATTTGGTTCTCAGTACAGAAGATATGTGCATCATCTTGTGTAAATGAACGGACACGCATAATTCCATGTAATGCGCCAGATGCTTCATTACGATGGCATGATCCAAATTCTGCCAATCTAATTGGCAGATCTCGGTAACTTCTTAAACCTTGATTAAACACCTGAACATGCCCAGGACAATTCATTGGTTTTATCGCAAAACTGCGATCATCAGAATTCGTAGTGAACATATTTTCACGGAAATTTTCCCAATGTCCAGAACGTTCCCATAATGATTTATCAAGGATCTGAGGAGTTCTTATTTCTTGATAGCCATTTTGATTCAATATACTTCGCATATATTGTTCAATTTGTTGCCAAAGCACCCAGCCTTTTGGATGCCAGAAAACCATCCCAGGTGCTTCATCCTGCGTATGAAATAAATCAAGCTGTTTTCCAAGCTTACGATGATCACGTTTCTCAGCTTCTTCCAAACGATGCAAATAATCTTTCTGATCGTTTGGATTTGTCCACGCAGTACCATAAATACGTTGCAGCATTTCATTATGGGAATCACCACGCCAATATGCGCCTGCAACCTTCATCAGCTTAAAAACTTTAAGCTTAGAAGTGGCCGGTACATGGGGCCCGCGACAGAGATCTACAAAATTACCTTGCAAATAAAGTGACAAATCTTCGTCACCGGGAATAGATTCAATGATTTGTGCTTTATAGTGTTCGCCCTGTTGTTTAAAGAAATTAATAGCTTCCGAGCGTTCTATCAGTTTTCGTTCAATTTTTAAATCACGCTTACTGATTTCAAGCATTCTTTTTTCGATTGCAGCCAGATCTTCAGGAGTAAATGGGCGCTTATATGAAAAATCATAATAGAATCCATCCTCAATTACAGGACCAATAGTGACTTGTGCATCGGGGAATAATTCTTTAACGGCATGCGCCAATAAGTGTGCACTCGAATGACGGATAACTTCCAGTCCTTCAGTATCTTTCTCAGTAATAATAGCCAGATCACAGTCGCCATTGATTTGGCTATATACATCGACCAGTTTACCATTTACCTTGCCAGCAATCGCTGCTCGAGCAAGACCTGATCCAATAGAAGTGGCAACATCTAATACTGTAATAGATTGATCAAAAACACGCTCAGAACCATCCGGTAATCGAACAACAGTCACAAGAATCCCCACAGTAGTTGAATTATATTAAGAAAGAATTCCATTTTATGGAAAAATAGAAATTAAGCTTATTTAATGAATAATTGTTTTATACCAGTTATTAATCTTTTGCAAACCATTTAGAAACTTTGGAGCAAAACCAAGTGCCACGGCATCGACCAAGCAATACCAAGCAGCAACGCCACTGGGCGGGTTTCCTTGTGTCCAATTGAAAACAGGTTCAATTGATGCCCATTTCCATGTTCCAGCAGCAGTACCGATAATCTCCAGCCAAGTACAGATAAAAAAAGCACCAAGATAAACCATAGGGGATCGTCCCTTAAAGAGACAAATAACAAAAATACAAAATAGAAATGCGCCTACTTGATCGCCTTGCTTAGATATGCCGCTGATACCCCATACTGACCATATTCCACCAACCAGAATAACAAAAAAGGCTAGTTTCTTTGCATTCATCAAGAAGAATCCAGAGCGTGCAAGTGCAACAGCCGTTAAATAAACCATTCCATGACCCGGCGGCACATAATATGGTACATTCTCAAAACGATAGGTATAACCTTCCATGTAAATGGAAGCAAAATGCTCGCCAATAGTTGCAAATGCTACTGCAATGATTACTTGCATTCTAACTTCTTTATTTTCTCCAACTAATAATCCAGTCAGAAAAATCCATGCGATCACACCTAAAGTTTTTTGCATTTCTAAGTCAGCACTTCCATCAATCACCAAACTTACTGCCACGCAAAAGAAAGTAAATCCTGCTATAAAATAGTCACGATTTCTATGGGGATACTCGAAACCTTCTTTAGGAAAATGATGAAACATTATTAAACCTCATCGAAATAAAAAACCCGCCAAAAGACGGGTTTTTTATTCTTATCAACTTCAAACTATTACTTAATCCAGTGATAAGCATTTTGATGCTATTTAATTTTCCTGATTGATAATGATCGCTAATCAGGAAAATGGTTAGAACACTAATATTAAATAAAGACTACTACCAAATGAATATCTAAAGAAAAACTAAACCCGCTGATCGTGTTTTAACAAACCACAAGTGACGACTTACTCATCCTTCTCGGAGTTATCATCTTCAGACTCTTCTTTGTCTCCAC
>JBBTCY010000218.1:0-24882 GCA_038043005.1 Pseudomonadota bacterium | reverse complement strand
ACAGCGCCAGTACCGCCATGCGATCCTCACTGAGGTGGCCTGCTTCCACGCGGGTGAATTTCTGCGCCTGCCCTTCCATGGGCACGACACCGACGGCATCGGAATCCCCTTTCAGGCGCTGGCGGTGCTGGACGCGGCGGTATTCCCGATAGGCGACGCGTGCCTTTTCTGCAGTATCCATGCGAATAAGTCCCAGTTCTCCGGCCAGTTTCAGTAATGCGATATTGCCTATATTGGCGGTGAGTTGCGGATATTTGCAGGCATAGCCCAGCACCAGATACTGCACCATGAATTCAACATCAATGATACCGCCACGGTCATGTTTGATGTCAAAGAGCGCCGTTGGATTGGGATGAATATCCAGCATCTTTTCCCGCATTTTCAGGATATCCTGTTTGAGTTTGATTAAGTTGCGCGGCTGGCAGAGGATCTCTTTGCGCGTATTTTCAAATGCTTCCGCCACCTGGTGATCGCCCGCCACAAAGCGTGCCCGGGTGAGCGCCTGATGCTCCCACACCCAGGCTTGTTGCCGCTGGTATTGTGCAAAGGCTTCCATCGAACATACCAGCAGACCGGTGGCGCCATTGGGGCGCAGGCGTAAATCGGTTTCGTACAGAAAACCGGCCGAAGTGTGGCGGGTCAGCCAGGCATTGATGCTTTGTCCCAGTTTGGTATAGATTTCTGCAGCATCGGGATGGTCATCTTCATAGAGAAAAACCATATCAAGATCGGAAACATAGCCCAGTTCCTTGCCGCCCAGCTTGCCATAGCCAATGATGGCAAAGGCAGGTTCTTCCCGATGGCGTTTTTTTAAGCCTGCCCAGGCCAGATTCAGTACTGTATCCAGCACCAGATCAGCCAATGCAGTTAAATGGTCGCTGAGTGTTTCGAGTAACAGAGAGCCTTCCAGGTCGGTGACCAACAGCCGGAATACCTGTGCATGTTGAAAGTGCCGTAAAACGTCCATTTGCCACTCAATAATGTCATTTTTCGGACTGTTTACGTGATTCAGTTGATAAATCAGTTCATTTTTAAGTGCTGCCCAGTCCGGCATGGGGTGCGGCGCATCATGGCGGAGTAATTCATCCAGCAGGATGGGGTGTTTGCCCAGATAATCGCTTGCCCACTGACTGACGCTGATGAGTTTTGCAACGCGTTGCAGTGTATGCGGGTGCTCCAGCAGGAGTGCCAGATAGGATGCCTGCTGGCTGATTTTTTCCAGTAACTGCAGCATGCGTTCCAGTGTCGTTTCAACCGGTGGGAAGATCCTAATCGATTCAATCAGCATGGGAACCAGTGTGTTGATTTGTTGCTGGCTGGATTCGGGCAGTTGAGGATAGAAAGCGCGGTGGTAAAACTGTTGCAATCTGTCAGAAATTTTCCTGGGCTCGGCAAAGCCCATGGTGCTTAGTTGTATCGTGGCCGCTTCCGTTGGGTCGGTATCCTGCGTGTGTGTCTGCCACAAATAAGCCAGCATGTCATGGGTGGGCGATTTCCGGGGGGCGGCAAAAATTAATTCAAAATGGCGGGTGACATTCTGGCGATGAATGTCGAGTTGCTGCATGAATCGACCATAATCCGGAAAACCCATGGCGGTTGCAATGAGGGTTTGATCAGCCGGATTCTCGGGCAAGGTTTGTGTCTGCTGATCATCCAGATATTGCAGGCGATGTTCCAGTTTGCGCAGAAAGTGGTAGGCGTCGGTGAGTTCGGAGACGACTTCAGTCGGCAGTTGCTGTTTTTTTTGCAGGCGTTGCAGCACATTTAATGTGGGGCGAATGCACAGATCGACATCCCGGCCACCACGGATCAACTGGAAAACTTGCGTGATAAACTCAATTTCCCGAATCCCGCCAGGACCCAGTTTGATGTTGTCATGCATTTCCCGCCGTTCAACTTCCTTACGCAGTTGAGCATGCAGGCTGCGCATGGATTCATATGCACCGAAATCCAGATATTCCCGGAATACAAAAGGCCTGACAATCTGTTCCATCAATGCAGAGTCTGTTTCCTTATCGGATTGCCCCGTAATGACCCGGCCCTTGATCCAGGCATGCCGTTCCCATTCACGCCCCTGTGTGACAAAATATTCTTTCAGCATCGGGAAACTGATGGCCAGCGGACTGTTTTCTCCGTAAGGACGTAAGCGCATATCCACCCGGAATACATATCCGTCGATTGTATAGTCATTAAGGCTGGCGATCAGTTTTCGCCCGAGACGTGCAAAAAATTCATGATTGGAGATGGATTTTGCGCCATTGGTTTCGCCGTCCTCCGGATACACAAAAATCAAGTCAACATCGGATGAAACATTGAGTTCACAGCCGCCGAGCTTGCCCATGGCAACGACGAGCAGATGTTGGGGTGCCTTGCTCAGATCTCCGATGGGCAAGCCAAAGCGGTCTGGTTGAACCAGCCAGCTCTCATGGTATTTGAGTGCGAAGTTGATGGTGACTTCTGCCAGATCGGTCATGCACGACATGATCTCCGATAAATCAGCCATGCCGCTGATATCGCGCACCGCTAGGCGCAGCATGACCTGTTTGCGCAGATTGCGCAGGATGGAATGCAGGGTTTCTTCAGTATTGATGTCGGCTGAATGCCTATCCAGAAAAGCTTGCATATCAGTACCACGGTAGGGATGCTGAAGGTTTTCCAGTAAGATGCTTTTTTGTGTGGACTCGCTGTTCAGGATGCGTTGTACATAGCGACTAAATGGCAACACTGACTGGAGAATTGCCTCGGGATCTTGATGGATGGTATGCATGGCAGGTATTTTTATATAAGATCCATAGCATAACAAAGTCAATGTCGACTGACATCCAATTAATAAAAGTAAATCAGCATAGAACCCTATCTAAGTAGATGTTAGAATCAAAATATGGATTTTGAGGTTACTGACCAGATTTCATGTAAACATTCATAAAGATCAATTTGTTAGAATAATGTTAACTGCTACTACAATTCATCAACAGCCAATGTTGGAAAAAGAAAAGCGCAGGAGCTTTCGTGTCGCGGCTATTCAGATGGCATCGGGTCCAAGTGTCGTGGCAAATCTGGAAGAGGCGGCTCGGTTAATAGAAGAGGCAGTCGCAAAGAAAGCCGAGCTTGTTGTGCTGCCGGAGTACTTCTGCCTGATGGGCATGAAAGAAACCGACAAGCTGGCGATTCGGGAGCAGCCTGGTGAAGGTCAGATTCAGTCGTTTCTGAGTGATACGGCAAAACGTCTGGGAATATGGCTGGTCGGTGGGTCGGTGCCATTGGCCTCTTCCGAGGATAATAAAGTCTATAATAGCTGTCTGGTCTATGCGGATAACGGGAAACAGGTTGCGCGGTATGACAAGATTCACTTGTTTGGCCTGAAGCTTGGTCATGAGCATTATGCCGAGGAAAGAACCATCAAGGCGGGTGAAAAGGTAGTGACCATAGATTCGCCGTTTGGTCGTATCGGTCTGGCGATATGCTACGATCTGCGGTTTCCTGAATTGTGCCGCATGATGACGGGTGTTGATATTATTCTGGCACCTGCTGCATTTACTGCAATTACCGGTAAAGCGCATTGGGAAGTGCTGGTCCGGGCGCGCGCGATTGAGAACCTGGCCTATGTGATTGCGCCCGCGCAGGGCGGTTATCATGTGAATGGCCGTGAAACCAATGGAGACAGCATGATTGTTGATCCCTGGGGCATGGTCATGGAGCGCCTGCCGCGTGGTTCAGGTGCTGTGGTGGCAACGCTTGATCCAGACTACCAGGCCAGTTTGCGCGTCAATCTACCTGCATTAAATCATCGAAGCTTGCAAGCCTGTTAAGCTAATCGTTAGAGTGATGCATTGCATCAAATAGTTAAAGTTTCTGAATTACAAAAAACCGTTCATGATATGGTTAAGTGTAGATGTTTTGATAAGTTGTGTTCACTGGCAACATAACTTGTGTATGTTGTTTCTGGTGATATGGAAAGAAAATTAATCAAATATGATAATGACCGACCCCAAAGATTTTTATACCATTGCTGATAAATGCCTGCTATCTCCTTACGATATTGAGATATCTGGTCTGCAGCAGGTATTTGGTCAAATGCTGACGCATGAAATCGATTATGCGGATCTTTATTTTCAATATAATCGTTCTGAAGGCTGGATGCTGGAAGAAGGCATTGTCAAGTCGGGAAGCTTTAATATTGAACAGGGTGTTGGGGTTCGTGCGATCTGTGGGGAAAAGACCGGATTTGCCTATTCCGATGACATCAGTATGCCGGCGCTGGTGTCGGCTGCGAATGCAACCCGTGCGATTGCAGATCGGGGCGGCCAGTATTCCGTGCCATCCATCAGGCGAACTGAAATACACAGGCAGTCTCAACTGTATTTGCCGGAAGATCCGATTGCCAGTCTTAAAGATACGGAGAAGGTTGTGCTGTTGGAGAAACTGGAGCGGTATACGCGTCAGCTTGATCGACGGGTTACTCAGGTTGTTGCATCACTGGCCGGTGAATATGAAGTGGTGCTGGTGATTCGCAGTGATGGCGTGCTGGCAACTGATGTCAGACCGCTGGTGCGGCTATCCGTACAGGTGATTGCGGAAGAAAATGGTCGGCGTGAGCAAGGGGTTGCGGGCGGTGGCGGGCGGTTTAATTATGCCTATTTTACCGACGAAGTATTGCGCGATTATGCACAGAAAGCTGTTCATCAGGCAGTCGTTAATCTGGATGCGCGACCTGCACCGGCGGGCACCATGACGGTTGTTCTGGGCAGCGGGTGGCCGGGTATATTGTTGCACGAAGCGATAGGCCATGGGCTGGAAGGAGACTTTAACCGTAAGGGCAGTTCGGCTTTTTCGGGGCAGGTTGGTAAACGGGTTGCTGCGAAGGGTGTAACGGTTGTTGACGATGGCACCATTCCGCAAAGACGTGGGTCGCTGAATGTTGACGACGAAGGTAATCCGACGCAATGTACTGTATTGATAGAAGATGGCATACTAAAGGGCTATATGCAGGATAGTCTGAATGCCCGGCTGATGAATTTACCGGTGACCGGTAATGGCCGTCGCGAATCTTTCGCACATATCCCCATGCCGCGTATGACCAATACGTATATGCTGAACGGCGATAAAGATCCGGAAGAAATTATTGCATCAGTTAAACATGGATTATATGCCGCTAACTTTGGGGGTGGGCAGGTTGACATTACCAGTGGAAAATTTGTTTTCTCCGCTGCGGAAGCCTATATGATCGAGGATGGGAAAATAACTTATCCGGTGAAAGGGGCAACCATAATCGGCAACGGCCCGGATGTGCTGACACGTGTTTCCATGATCGGCAATGATATGTCGCTGGATCCCGGTGTTGGAACCTGTGGAAAGGAAGGCCAGAGCGTACCCGTTGGTGTAGGTCAGCCAACATTGCGAGTGGATGGATTGACAGTGGGTGGAACTGGAAGTTGATGATAACGTGACAAATCATAACAACCGATAGATTTTATTTATAACTTATTGACTGATATTGGGATGCAGAAAGCATGAGTGTGGAATTAACCGGCGCTGAAATTACAATACGCTGTTTGCAGGAAGAAGGAGTAAACTGTATTTTCGGCTATCCCGGTGGAGCGGTACTTTTTATTTACGATGAAATATTCAAGCAGGATAAGGTCCGGCATATTTTAGTCCGGCATGAACAGGCGGCTGTGCATGCGGCAGACGGTTATGCCCGTTCAAGCAATAAGGTGGGCGTTGCCCTGGTGACATCAGGCCCGGGCCTGACCAATGCAGTGACTGGAATTGCGACTGCTTATATGGATTCAATCCCCATAGTCATCATTAGTGGGCAGGTGCCGACCAGTGCGATTGGCTTGGATGCGTTCCAGGAGGTTGATACAGTTGGCATAACACGTCCCTGCGTCAAACATAATTTTCTGGTGAAGGATGTTGCTGAATTGGCGTTGACCATCAAGAAGGCATTCTATATTGCATCAACAGGTCGGCCAGGCCCTGTGCTGGTGGATATCCCCAAAGACATCAGCCAGCAGAAAACTCAATTTGTCTATCCCGATAAAGTGTCAATGCGGTCTTATAACCCGATTGTCAAAGGTCATTCGCGACAGATCAAGAAAGCTGCTGAATTAATACTCAGCGCCAAGCGACCCATGATCTACGCTGGTGGAGGCGTCATTCTAAGCGATGCTGCGCCGCAATTAACCGAATTAACGCAATTGCTGAATTTTCCCTGTACCAATACATTGATGGGACTGGGGGGCTATCCAGCGACCGATAAGCAGTGTCTGGGTATGCTGGGTATGCATGGTACCTATGAAGCAAACATGGCAATGCAATATTGCGATGTTCTGGTTGCGGTGGGGGCGCGTTTTGATGATCGTGTGATTGGAAATCCCAAACATTTCTTCAATGAAAACAGAAAAATCATCCATATCGACATAGATCCATCATCGATTTCAAAACGGGTTAAGGTCGACGTGCCTATTGTGGGGGATGTTCTGGATGTTCTGAAGGAACTGATCAAATTGCTTAAGGCTGGTAAGGAAAAGCCTGATCAGGCCGCCTTGAAGGACTGGTGGAAGCAGATTGAATTGTGGCGTGCACGGGATTGCCTCAAATATGATCGGGAGAGCAAGATAATTAAGCCGCAGATGGTGATTGAGAAATTATACAATATCACCAAAGGGGACGCATTTATTACCTCTGATGTGGGTCAACACCAGATGTGGGCAGCACAGTTTTATAAATTTGATAAACCACGGCGCTGGATTAATTCGGGTGGATTGGGCACGATGGGGTTTGGTCTGCCTGCTGCGATGGGCGTTCAATTGGCTAATCCTAAAGGTAAAGTTGCTTGTGTTACCGGTGAAGCCAGCATTCAGATGTGTATTCAGGAATTGTCAACGTGTAAACAATATAAATTGCCTATAAAAATTGTTAATCTGAACAATCGTTATATGGGCATGGTGAGGCAATGGCAGGAGTTTTTCCACGGGAATCGCTACGCTGAGTCGTATATGAATGCGTTGCCGGATTTTGTCAAATTGGCTGAGAGCTACGGGCATGTAGGGTTTAAAATTGAGAGCCCCGGCGATGTGGAAGATGCTCTGAAAGAAGCTTTTAAACGCAAGGATCAACTGGTCTTCCTGGATTTTATTACCGATCAGACTGAGAATGTTTTCCCGATGGTGCCGGGTGGTAAAGGGCTTTCTGAAATGATTCTGGTGTAATGAAATGAGACATATTATTTCTCTGTTAATGGAAAATGAAGCAGGTGCCCTATCCCGCGTGGCAGGCCTGTTTTCTGCGCGTGGCTATAATATTGAGTCACTGTCGGTAGCACCAACTGAAGACCCAACTTTGTCGCGCATGACATTGGTAACAGTGGGCTCGGATGAAGTGGTGGAGCAAGTGACGAAACAATTGAACAAGCTCATTGAAGTGGTGAAGGTTCTGGATCTTAATGAAGGAAGCCACATAGAGCGTGAGTTGATGCTGGTCAAGGTTCGTGCTGTTGGCGCTGAGCGGGAAGAGGTTAAACGGCTGGCTGAAATATTCCGGGGCTGTATTATTGATGTAACCGATAAATCTTACACCATTGAGTTAACGGGTACCAGTTCAAAGCTGGATGCATTTCTTGAAACACTGGAACACAGCGCAGTGCTGGAGACCGTGCGTACGGGTGCTTCCGGTATAGGGCGCGGAGAATGGATTTTGAAGGTATAATTCTGTTTTTTTTAAATTAATTCAAATATTGAGTGGCTGATTGTGAAGTAATTTAATGCTGCAATGCCATTTTCTGGAAATTACTGACCCGGCCCGATCATACAATTACGCATAAAAGGAAAACAATGAAAGTCTATTACGATAAAGATGCAGATCTGTCTTTGATTAAAGGAAAAAAAGTTACTATCGTCGGGTATGGCTCGCAGGGGCATGCACATGCGAATAATCTGAAGGATTCAGGTGTCAAGGTGACAATAGGGTTGCGCAAGGATGGCGCATCCTGGGGTAAGGCAGAAAAGGCCGGCTTAACAGTGATGGAAGTCTCCCAATCGGTTAAGAAGGCCGATGTAGTCATGATCCTGCTGCCGGATGAACAGATTGCGTCGGTTTATAAAACAGAGATCGAACCGAATCTCAAGAAGAATGCCACAATCGCCTTTGCACATGGTTTTAATATTCACTATGGCCAGATAACTCCACGCGCTGATCTCGATGTAATTATGATTGCGCCCAAAGGACCGGGTCACCTGGTACGTGCCACCTATTTGCAGGGAGGAGGCGTACCTTCGCTGATCGCGGTATACCAGGATAAATCCGGTAAGGCACGTAACCTGGCATTATCCTATGCCGCAGCAAATGGTGGAACCCGTGGTGGTGTCATCGAAACAAATTTCCGTGAAGAAACAGAAACCGATTTGTTTGGCGAGCAGGTTGTCTTGTGTGGTGGCCTGACTGCATTGATTCAGGCTGGTTTTGAGACACTCGTGGAAGCAGGTTATGCGCCGGAAATGGCTTACTTTGAGTGTCTGCACGAGGTTAAATTGATCGTCGACCTGATCTATGAAGGTGGCATCGCAAACATGCGCTATTCTATTTCCAATAATGCAGAATATGGCGATGTTTCTCGTGGACCTCGAATTATTACTGATGAAACACGTGCAGAAATGCGCAAAATATTGCGTCAGATTCAAACAGGTGAGTATGCTCGCGAGTTTATACTGGAGAATCAATCCGGTGCTCCTGTGCTTAAATCAAGCCGTCGAATCGCTTCAGAGCATCAGATTGAACAGGTGGGCGCCAAGTTGCGTGATATGATGCCGTGGATCAAGAAGAATAAACTGGTTGATCAGGTCAAAAACTAGAATAGCGCTAACCGGTTATGTTAATAACAAGCTCAGTGCATATTTCTTAATCATTCACGTTATTGCCACAAACAAATTTTATGTCGCATTATCCGCATCCATACATTGCCCGTGAGGGCTGGCTTTTTATTGCAATAGCATTTTCTGCGGCACTGGGCGTCACGCTATCGGCGGACGGGCTATGGGCAGTTCCACTCTGGGTAATTGCTTTTTTTATTCTGCAGTTTTTCCGTGACCCGCAACGTGAAGTACCGACCATGCCAAATGCGGTATTGTCGCCTGCAGACGGGAAGATCGTTGCAGTGGAGAAAGTGCGGGATCCCTATCTGGAACGGGAAGCCGTCAAGATCAGCGTGTTCATGAATGTGTTTAATGTGCATTCTAACCGGAGTCCGGTGGATGGAGAAGTTCGGGATAAGTGGTATTTTCCCGGCAAATTCATTAATGCTGACTTACCCAAGGCATCGCTTGAGAATGAGCGTAATGCCTTGTGGATAAAGACGGATCATGGTGTTGATGTGACCTGTGTCCAGGTTGCCGGGTTGATCGCAAAACGTATCATTTGCCATGTTTCGCCAGGCGATCACCTGAAAAGGGGGCAGCGATTTGGTTTTATCCGGTTCGGTTCGCGTGTTGACGTATATTTGCCACCGGATACCAGAATCAACGTCAATATCGGTGATAAGGTCTATGCAACCGAGACGGTACTGGCTGAGTTTCGTGAGTAAGAAATTCTGTTTTTCTTTACCAACGCTGAATGTTAATTGCTTGTTAGCAGGACCGCTTATTATTTTTACAGCTGCCCATAATGCCTGATTCCCTTCCAGAGCGTATTGTACTTAAATCCAGACTGCGTCGGCGCGGTATTTATTTGTTGCCGAATCTGTTTACGACTGCTGCGCTATTTGCTGGTTTTTATGCGATTGTGCAGGCAATAAACGGGAATTTTGAGTATTCTGCAATTGCGGTATTTATAGCAATGGTACTGGATGGACTGGATGGGCGGGTGGCACGACTCACCGATACACAGAGTGAATTCGGTGCGGAATACGACAGCATGTCCGATATGGTTTCATTTGGTGTGGCGCCAGCACTGATTGTGTATGAGTGGGCGTTGAAAGATATGGAGCAGTGGGGCTGGATTGCTGCATTTATTTATTGCGCCTGCGCCGCCTTGCGTCTTGCACGGTTTAATACAAATATCGAGGTGATCGATAAACGGTTTTTTCAAGGTCTGCCCAGTCCGGCCGCAGCGGCATTAATTGCCGGGCTCGTATGGGTCATGTTGAATTTTCAGGTACAAGGCACCGATATCAAATGGCTGGCGTTTGGCGTTACATTGTTTGCGGCTTTAACGATGGTCAGTAATATTCCTTACTATAGTGGCAAAGAAATTAATTTACGCAGAAGGGTTCCCTTTTTCACGGTGTTACTGCTGGTGCTTTTCTTTTTTGTTCTGATTCCCAGTCATCCGCCCTTGGTATTATTCTGTCTGTTTGCGCTCTATGCCTGTTCGGGATATTTTATTAAGTTATGGCGGTTTGGCCGTGGCAGGAAAAATACTGAACCACCAGCTCCGCCAGCTCCCTAATTGGCTATTGCACAAAAAGTAAAAACTATTTATATTTCAATCCATGTCAGCAATACGCCTTTTTTTCTTATCTCATTCAATAGCAGTTCGATTACCTCGACTGGGATTGTTATTGCGCTTTGCGCGCTAAAAATCTTCTATCCCTTTTTCCTTTCTACCCGATAAAATTCGAGCAACGAGTTTTATGACAATTCAAATTTTCTTCCTGAAATGGAGAACACAATGCAAGAGCATTTAATTATATTTGATACAACCCTGCGCGATGGCGAGCAAAGTCCTGGTGCATCCATGACTAAAGAAGAAAAAGTTCGAATTGCGTGGCAACTTGAGCGGATGGGTGTGGATGTGATTGAGGCAGGTTTTCCAGCAGCATCCAATGGAGATTTTGACGCGGTAAAAGCGGTTGCTGAATCGGTTAAAGAGAGTGTTGTGTGTGGGCTGGCACGTGCTATCGAAACCGATATCCGGCGGGCCGGTGAAGCCCTGAGAGGCGCCCAGTCAGCGCGTATCCATACTTTTATTGCAACATCACCGATTCATATGAAAAACAAGTTGCGCATGTCTCCGGATCAGGTGATTGCGCAAGCCGTGAAAGCTGTAAAATGGGCGCGCCAATATACCGATAATATTGAATTCTCTCCAGAAGATGCGGGTCGCTCGGAAATAGATTTTTTATGTCAGATTCTTGCAGCCGTTATTGATGCCGGCGCAACCACATTAAATATCCCGGACACGGTCGGTTATACCATGCCTGATCAGTTTGGCAAACTTATACGTAGTCTGCGGGAGCGTATTCCCAATTCCGATAAGGCGATTTTCTCGGTTCATTGTCATAATGATCTGGGACTCGCGGTGGCGAACTCTCTGACCGCGGTGATGAATGGCGCACGACAGATTGAGTGTACGATTAATGGCCTGGGAGAAAGGGCGGGAAACGCGGCACTGGAAGAAGTTGTCATGGCGGTTCGCACACGCCAGGATTATTTTCCGTGCGATACAAAGATAGACACGACACAGATTGTGCCAGCCAGTAAGCTGGTTTCCGGGATTACCGGTTTTCCTGTACAGCCCAACAAGGCCATTGTGGGCGCGAATGCTTTTGCCCATGAGTCAGGTATCCATCAGGATGGGGTATTAAAACACCGTGAAACGTATGAAATCATGCGTGCAGAAGATGTGGGCTGGGGGACGAATAAATTATTGCTGGGCAAGCATTCCGGGCGCAATGCATTCCGAAGTCGCCTGCTGGAGCTGGGTATAGAGCTGGAATCAGAGGAAATGCTGAATAATACATTCATACGTTTCAAGGATCTGGCTGATAAGAAACATGAAATTTTTGATGAAGACCTGCACGCACTGGTTTCCGATGAAGTATTGGTATTACAGGAACGCTATCGGTTATTGTCGCTCACCATCCACTGCGAAACCGGTGAGATTCCTTATGCACGAATCATAATTGCTGATAACGGGATAGAACTGCAAGCCGAGTCACAGGGAGGCGGGCCGGTTGATGCGACATTCCGTGCGATCGAGAAGATATTATCCAGTGGTGCCGAGTTGCAGCTGTTTTCAGTGAACAATATTACCAGCGGAACAGATTCCCAGGGCGAAGTCACTGTACGGTTACAGAAATCTGAACGCATTGTCAATGGACATGGTGCAGATACGGATATTGTTGTTGCATCGGCAAAAGCTTATCTGAGTGCCCTGAATAAACTGAATAACAAATTAGAGCGGGCGCATCCGCAGGTATGATTCTAATGACCGGTCAGATTTTCTGGAGAGTAATCTGTTCAAATGATACGACATAAGCTTGCAGTACTGGCCGGTTTGGTCATGTTGCTGATGGTCATTGAAGTACAGGCCTTTCAGTTTCAGGATTCAACGGGGAAAATTCATAAACTGGATGACTATAAAGGTCGCTGGGTATTGGTTAATTTCTGGGCAACCTGGTGTCCCCCCTGTCTGGAAGAGATCCCTGACTTGATCGCGCTTCACAATGAACGGAAAGATATTATGGTGATCGGTGTTGCAATGGATTTTTCTGATCCGAATGAGGTGATGAAATTTGTGAAGAAAATGGCCATTTCATATCCAACAGTCTTGGGTAATCGGAAGATTGCAGCACAACTGGATGAGGTTTCAATGCTGCCCAGCACTTATTTTTATGATCCTGAGGGGAAACCGGCGGCACGCAAACTTGGATTAATCACGCGTGAAAGTATCGAGAAATTCATTGATTCAAAAGCGTTGCAGAATTCCGGCGGTGCTGGCAGTCTTGCTGTGACGCCCTGAAATAGGGCGATCCAGTTCACGTCTTTTAATTCTGGGCGATCTGAACTGGTGAAAGGGAATAGTGCCAGCTATCCAGCCATTTATTGAGCACTAATTGTGGGTAGGTGGCTTCTCCAAGGCTGCCATTGTATCGTCCAAGCGCACGAAAGTAGTTCCCTTTTTCGATATCAAGATAGTGTCGAAGGATCAGACAGCCATAGCGTAAATTAACGCGTAAATGAAAGAGGTTATGGTTTTGATTGCCACCAATGACACCAACCCAGAATGGCATGATTTGCATATAGCCACGGGCACCTACATGGGAAACTGCATATTTTTTGAAACCGCTTTCAATCTGTATGATACTTAAAACCAGTTGCGGATCAAGACCTGCACGGGTTGCTTCATAATAGACCGTTCTGAGAAATTCTTCCCGTTCTGTCGGATCAGCCATAAACCTTTCCAATCGTTTGCTCATGGTGGAGAGCCAGGTATTGCTTCCGGCCAGGCTCGCATAGGTTGCGTGAGAAACTGCCAGATCGCTGATTTCATACGGTATGATTGTTTGGGTGCTGTGAGTCAGCAACTCGTATTGTTGATTATTGGCTTGTGCCAAACCTGAAGATACTGACAGTATGATCATCCCAATTAATCTGTACATAATTTGGCGGTTATGAATGAGAAAATCTGATCCAGCGGAATCGCCTGTGAAGCTTGCTCACTGCGTCCCTGATATTCTATGACGGACTGTTTAAGGCCGCGCTCCCCGATCACAATTCGATGAGGGATTCCGATCAATTCCATATCGGCAAACATGACACCGGGGCGCTCATCGCGGTCATCCAGCAGCACTTCAATTTTGGCTTCCAAGAATTGTTTATACAATTTTTCCACTTCTATTTTTACCGCAGGACTCTTGTTCATGCCGATTGGTATGATTACGAGCTGGAAGGGCGTAATGGAGACCGGGAAAATGATGCCGTGCTCATCATGATTCTGCTCAATGGCTGCCGCCACGATGCGTGAAATGCCAATGCCATAGCAACCCATTTCCATAACCTGTGATTGACCGGATTCATCAAGGAAACTGGCTTTCATGCTTTCAGAATATTTGGTACCTAATTTGAAGATGTGCCCCACTTCGATACCCCGACAGATTTCCAATGCTCCTTTTCCATCGGGTGACGGGTCACCGGCAACAATGTTCCGGATATCGAAAATATGATCCGGAATCCTGAGATCACGATCAAAATTCACATGTGTAAGATGAAAACCTTCTTCATTAGCACCACAAACAAAATTACTCATTTCCATCACCATTGGATCAGCAATAACCGTAGCTTTTAATCCAACAGGACCAATATATCCTGGTGGTGTTCCGGTTTCCTGCAGGATAACCGCTTCAGTTGCTAATTGAAAATCAGATAAGAAGGGTATTTTCCTGACTTTTAGTTCGTTTAGCTGATGATCACCACGCAATAACAACAGGAACATTTCATCATTGACGGTAACTGCCAGTGTTTTTACTGTTTTCTGTAAAGGAGTATTGAGAAAATCAGCAACATCCGCACAAGTCTTTTTGCCGGGTGTTGCGATTTTCTGCATGGTACCATTCGGTATATCACGGATCGGCTTTGATGGCAGAGAGCTGGCCAGTTCTATATTGGCTGCGTAATCAGACTGAGGGCAGAATGCAATGGCATCTTCGCCGGAGTCTGCCAGGACATGGAATTCATGTGATCCGCTGCCGCCGATTGCACCGGTGTCTGCGGCAACAGCACGAAAATTCAAGCCAAGGCGGGTGAAAATTCGACTGTATGTCTCATACATCAATTGATAGGTTTCATCGAGACTTTTTTCGTTGATGTGGAACGAATAAGCATCTTTCATCGTGAATTCACGGGCTCGCATGACCCCAAATCGCGGGCGGATTTCGTCACGGAATTTGGTTTGAATCTGATAAAAATTAATCGGTAACTGGCGATAGCTTTTAATATCTCGTCGCACAATGTCAGTAATAATTTCTTCGTGAGTTGGACCGAAGCAGTAATCATGGTCATGACGGTCTTTTATTTTGAGCATTTGTGGTCCGAATACTTCCCATCGACCGGTTTCCTGCCAAAGTTCGGCAGGCTGAACAGCAGGCATCAGCAGTTCTATGGCACCTCCGCGATTCATTTCTTCGCGTACGATATTTTCTATTTTGCGGAGTATTCTTAATCCGAGAGGCATCCAGGTATATAATCCACTCCCAAGACGTTTGATTAATCCGGCGCGTAACATTAATTTGTGGCTTATTAATTCTGCTTCAGTGGGTGCTTCCTTAAGTGTTGAAATAAAAAATTGCGAGACGCGCATGTTTGATTCCATTATGATAATAAAGTCGGAGTAATTCTACCTTGAAATGCTTGGCTTAGTGTGGATTCATCGGGATTTCACGCTTTAGTCATCTGCCGTGGCTGATGAAAACCGTAGGGAAGTATGGATTTTATTTTATAGACACTTTCAATCTGTAGTAAAGTATGAAAAAATCCATACATTTGATGGGTCAGATGGGTAATTTACATGATTGACCGTAACGGATACCGCCCCAATGTTGGTATTATCCTGCTGAATTCAAAGAATGAAGTGTTTTGGGGTAAACGGATTAGGCAGAATTCCTGGCAATTTCCACAAGGAGGCATCAAGCTGGGTGAAAGCCCAGAGCAGGCAATGTATCGGGAATTGACCGAGGAGGTCGGGTTGCGTCCCATTCATGTTGAAATTGTTGGACGGACTCGGGATTGGTTGCGATATGAAGTACCAGATCGGTGGATAAGACGTGAATGGCGTGGGAATTATAAAGGCCAGAAGCAGATATGGTACTTGCTGCGTTTAATCGGACGTGACAGCGATGTATCGTTACGCAGAAGTTCTCACCCGGAATTCGATGCCTGGCGCTGGAATCAATACTGGGTTGAACTAGATACGGTTGTTGAGTTTAAGCGCAAAGTTTACATGCAGGCATTGACGGAACTATCCCGCTTGCTGAAGACAGATTCGTGTCAACAGACTGGTTACGGAAAAAATGATTTAGCCAGCGAGACAGGTGAGCTTGTAATCAATTCATTAAAAATAAATGAATAGCTACTTTATTGTAGGGATTTGTATTTTTATCAGTGCGTTATAAATAAGACTGAAAAGTGGCAAATCTACCTTGTTTTGAGTTTTTATAAGATTCCCATTTGTGGGTGTCTCATCAGGCGTAATCGGCTGCGCCATTAACAGCCGCTTTTTAGGGAGAATACCGATGATGATACGTACACTGGTTGCGTCACTGCTATCGATTGGCGCACTTGTCACTTCGATTAATGTTTCAGCCAATGAGCCTATCCAACCCATTAAAGCTGTAAAAGCAAAAAATCCTGACATGGTTGAGTTAGGTAAGATGTTATTTTTTGATCCACGTTTATCAAAATCAGGTTTTATCTCCTGTAATTCATGCCATAACCTGAGTATGGGTGGTACTGATAATATTCCAACTTCTATTGGTCATGCATGGCAACAGGGACCTATCAATGCACCAACTGTCTTGAATGCCAGTATGAATCTCGCCCAGTTCTGGGATGGTCGTGCGAAAGATTTGAAAGAACAGGCTGGCGGCCCTATCGCGAATCCGGGAGAAATGGCATCTACGCATAAGGTGGCCGTTGAAGTACTGAACTCTATGGCGCAATACCGGGCTCGTTTTGAGAAAGCATTTGGTTCCGATCTGGTCGATATCGATCGGGTTACAACCGCTATTGCAGCTTTCGAAGAGACGCTGGTAACACCCGGTTCACGTTTTGACAAGTGGCTGGAAGGCGATAAGAATGCCCTGAATAATCAGGAACTGGAAGGGTATAAACTGTTTAAGAGTAGCGGTTGTGTTGGATGCCATAATGGTCCAGCCGTAGGAAGTACACTTTATCAGAAATTTGGAGTTTATTATCCCTATAAAACAACTAGTAAGGCTGAAGGTAGAAAAGCAGTGACAGGGAAAGACAGCGATTTGAATGTTTTTAAGGTCCCGACTTTACGGAATATTGAATTGACATATCCCTACTTTCATGACGGCGCAGTAGCAACATTGGAAGATGCTGTTAAAACAATGGGTAAATTACAGCTGGATCGTGATTTCAACAAGAAGGAAATTGACAGCATCGTGGCATTCCTGAAGACGTTAACAGGTGAGCAACCTGATATAAAAATGCCGATTATGCCGCCTTCTAATAACAGTACACCAAGACCTGAACCATTTAACTAAACTGATTAAGTTTAGTTAGAATCTGGGAAATTAAATCATGCGGCATACCCATCGAGGTTTCTGATTAACTTCGATGGGTGCTGCAAATGAAGATGGTTTTTTGCTTCGAGTGAATTAATCAGAACGGTTGATTAGCGTGATAAGTATTGCTGGTTTTATTATTTATAATCAGCTGATATAGATTTACATAAGAAAATAAAGTAGAGTCACTATTCCAATAACCAATAATTAGAATAGGGAGCTACCCATGGGTAACAAGGGGCAGTTACTGCAAGATCCGTTTCTAAATATCTTACGGAAAGAACGCATTCCAGTATCCATATATTTAGTGAACGGAATTAAATTGCAAGGACAGATTGATTCGTTTGATCAGTATGTTGTGTTGTTGAAGAACTCAATTACGCAGATGGTGTATAAGCATGCAATTTCCACGGTTGTGCCGGCGAGAGCAGTAACCATTCCTATGGAATCGCCAGAGGCGCATGATACTTAATGCCTGATTTTTCAGGTACCTGTAAAGCTAAGACTATAAATACTGCCATTCTTGTAAGCCTTGATTTTGGTCATGGCGTACATTCAGAACGTTTGCAGGAGCTGCAACAACTGGCTGTAAGTGATCAACTTGAAATTCTTGGGGTTGTTGAAGGTAAACGTTCTCGCCCTGATGCAACGACATACGTCGGGAGTGGCAAGGTTGATGAAATCTCTCAATTGCTAAAAAGAACTGAAGCTGCGCTCGTTATTTTTAACCATGATTTATCCCCAGCGCAACAACGTAACTTGTCACTGCGGCTGGATTGCCAGATCATAGACCGTACGAGTCTTATTCTTGATATTTTTGCGCAGCGTGCAAAAAGCCATGAAGGAAAATTGCAGGTAGAACTCGCGCAATTGGAACATTTGGTGACGCGGCTCGTTCGTGGCTGGACGCACCTTGAACGGCAAAAGGGAGGTATTGGCTTGCGGGGCCCTGGTGAAACCCAGTTAGAGACAGATCGTCGATTAATCAAGAAACGAGTTAAATTACTCAAGGAAAGATTAGCTGGCCTTCAGAGACAACGTAAGGTTCAGAGTCGGTCAAGACGGCGGACACGGGTATTATCTGTCTCGATTGTTGGTTATACCAATGCAGGCAAATCCACGCTTTTTAATAAATTAACCCATGCGAGTTCTTATGCGGCCGATCAATTATTTGCTACGCTTGATACGACGACGCGAAAGTTATTTATATCAGAACGCGATTCGGTGGTGATTTCAGATACCGTAGGGTTTATTCGTGAGTTACCCCATACACTTGTGGCTGCTTTTCGTGCTACGCTGGAAGAAACTGTGCAGGCCGATATACTGCTTCATGTGATTGACGTCAGTAGTCCTGGCTGTGATGAACAGACGGATGAAGTGAATAAAATTTTAAAAGAGATCGGTGCTGATACGATCCCTCAAATTCTAATTTTAAATAAAATTGATCTGGGTGATCTGGCAACAAGTGGTGTGGGTTGCGCACGCGATGAATATGGTAGAATATCGCGTATTCGTTTAAGTGCAAAAACTGGCGAGGGCTTAGAGTTTGTTAGGCAGGCATTGGCGGAAGCAATTACAAAAAACTCCAGGAAATTGTACGAAGAATCCACAGATATTGAGCAGGTAGCTGACGGCAGTGCTACGGTACAAGTACATTTTTGAACGAACAAAACAGGAATAATTATGGGATTAAACGATCCTCAATGGGGAAAAAATAAAGGCGATTCCGGTCCACCTGATCTGGATGATGTATTGCGTAATGTCAATAAAAAGATTAATAGCATCTTCGGGCAAAAAAAAGGTAGCGGAGATGATGGAGGATCTCGTGATAAAGAGCCTAAACCGCAGAGTGGTGGCAATATCGCTTTAATTCTGATGTTATTGCTGGTAGTTTGGGCAGCCAGCGGGTTTTATATTGTGGATGAAGGCCATCGGGGTGTGGTGTTGCGATTTGGTCAATATACAGATACCACGCCGGCAGGTTTGCGCTGGCATATGCCTTATCCTGTTGAGAAAGTGGAAATGGTAAACGTCAGCCAGGTTCGCACGGTTGAAATTGGCTATCGTAACAATGTGCGAAGCAAAGTGCTCAGGGAAGCACTAATGCTGACAGACGACGAGAACATCATCGATATCCAGTTCGCTGTGCAATATATTCTGAATAATCCGGAAAATTTTCTCTTTAAGAATAGAAATCCTGATGAAGCTGTTCTTCAGGCGGCTGAAACTGCAATTCGGCAAGTGATTGGTAAAAGTAAAATGGACTATGTTCTGTATGAAGGCCGTGAACAAGTGGCTGCCAATGCGACACAGCTAATGCAGAAGATTCTGGATCGCTATGAAATTGGTATTTCCATCAGCCGGGTAACCATGCAGAATGCCCAGCCGCCCGAGCAGGTTCAGTCAGCATTTGATGATGCAGTAAAAGCCGGACAGGATAGAGAGCGCCAGAAGAATGAAGGCCAAGCCTATGCGAATGATGTGATTCCAAGAGCAGTCGGTAATGCCGCGCGACTGATAGAAGAATCTGAAGGCTATAAACAGCGAATAATCGTCAGTGCAGAGGGTGATGCCAGCCGTTTTGAAAAGATTCTTGCAGAATACAGTAAAGCACCGAGTGTTACGCGTGAACGGCTGTATCTGGACATGATGCAGCAAGTACTTTCTAATACCAGTAAAATCCTTGTTGATCAGAAGAATGGAAATAATTTATTGTATCTGCCGCTGGATAAGTTGATTAATACGAGTAATCCACCCACTTCTGCAATGTCATCAGCATCCGTACAACCATCTTTACAGGAAGCCGCTCCAGATAGCAGCATACGTTCCCGGGAAGCCTTTCGGGGTCGTGAAAGGGAGTCAAGATAAATGAAAAAATTTACATCGACGTTATCAGGAATTGTTATCGCACTATTTTTTCTGGGCAGTTCAGCCATCTATATTGTAGATGAGCGTCAGCAGGCAATTTTATTTCAGCTGGGGGAGGTTATCGACGTTAAAACGACCCCAGGACTGTATTTCAAGATCCCGGTTGCACAGAATGTACGATACTTTGAGAAAAGAATCCTGACGATGAATACCGAAGAACCGGAACGGTTTATTACTTCAGAAAAGAAGAACGTTCTGGTTGATCTGTTTGTTAAATGGCGTATTGTGGATGTAAAGCAATACTATATCAGTGTGCGTGGTGATGAGGGTTTAGCCCAGACACGGCTGGCTCAGACAATCAATGCCAGCTTGCGGGATGAATTTGGTAATCGGACCGTGCATGACGTGGTATCCGGGGAACGTGATGTCATCATGGAAATAATGCGTCAGAAAGCGGATGCGGATGCCCGTTCAATTGGCGTGGAAGTTGTGGATGTGCGTCTGAAGCGTGTTGATCTGCCACAGGAAGTGAGCGAGTCGGTTTATCGACGCATGGAAGCAGAACGTAAGCGAGTGGCGAATGAATTGCGCTCAACTGGCGCAGCTGAATCAGAAAAGATTCGTGCTGACGCGGATCGCCAGCGTGAAGTGATTCTGGCAGAAGCATATCGTGCCGCCCAGAAAACCATGGGTGATGGGGATAGTCAGGCAGCATCGACTTATGCCGCAGCTTTCCAGAAGGATGCTGAGTTTTATGCATTCTGGCGCAGTATGGATGCGTATAAGCAGACATTCAAAAACAAGGGAGATATCATGGTGCTTGAACCGGCATCGGATTTCTTTAAATACTTGAAGCAGCCTGCGAATCCTGGCAAGAAATAAATAGGGTGTAATCTGATAGAAAATCAGTATCAGGGCTGACTTATAACGTCATCACTATTGGTTGATTTTATTAGCAGGCTGTTGAAAAATGTTTTCGAGGCAACGTAGATAGTTTTTCAACGCCTGTTAGAGTTTTCCTCGTCTGATATAGCACTCAGGATTTTTTGTATATCGATTCATCATTGTTTTGAGTATTGCAGTCTGCTTTAAACAAAACTAATACTGCTTACGACTCTTTCTACGGGTATTTTGCAAGCAATACAAATGCTTGAATAAGCAGGAGACATAGCTATATATGTGGGAAATTCTTTTAATGGCTATTGCATTGATGTTAATTCTGGAAGGTATGCTGCCGTTCCTGTCACCCCAAGTCTGGCGGGAAACCTTTAAAAAGTTAACTGAAATCAATGATGCTCAAATACGATTTATCGGTTTGAGTTCAATGCTAATAGGTCTGGCACTGCTTCTGATCGTGAGTTAGTACCTGTTATTTATCCTCCCTGTCCGCGCAATTCACTACTATAACCATGCGTAATTGGCTACTTCCCGAATACATCGAAGACATACTGCCCACCGAAGCATTACATATTGAAGTGCTCCGTCGCCAGATTATTGATCTTTTGCTGGTACATGGTTATCAGCAAGTTATACCACCGCTGCTGGAGTATATAGAATCCCTGTTATCGGGAAGCGGGAGCGATATGGACCTGCGCATGTTCAAGGTCATCGATCAGTTGAGTGGCCGGATGATGGGGCTAAGGGCAGACATGACGCCGCAGGTTGCCAGAATTGACGCACATTTGTTGAATTGTGAGGGAGTTACGCGGCTGTGCTATGTTAATAGCGTGCTCCATACAACTCCTGCGGGATTGACGCAGACTCGGGAACCGCTGCAGATTGGCGCGGAGCTCTATGGGCATGCGGGTCTGGAAAGTGATCTGGAAATTCAGCGATTGATGCTACGTTGCCTGTCCATTTCCGGGGTACACCAGATCCATCTGGATCTGGGTCATGTTGCTGTCTTTCGAAGCCTGATTAAGGATGCAGGCATTCCACTCGCAATTGAAACTGAACTGTTCAGTGTTTTGCAGGCAAAAGATATTCCAGCCTTGAAAGCGCTTTGTGCAAAACTGGAGAAACGGACTCGAGATGCTTTATTGTTGCTGCCGGAACTTTATGGCCAGAATATATTGGCCGATGCTTATAAATGGCTGCCTGATCAACCGGAAATCAGAATGGCACTGGACGAACTAGGGGCTGTTGCGCAGGAATTAAGGCCGGTAGTGGATTCCGTTGCATTTGATCTGGCAGATTTGCGAGGTTATCACTACCATACCGGAATGGTATTTGCAGCCTATGCCAGAAACTGTTCCAACGCGATTGCATTGGGTGGGCGTTATGATGAGATTGGCAAAGCGTTTGGCCGGGCCAGGCCCGCCACCGGTTTCAGTATGGATCTGCGGGGACTGTCCAGGCTGGTGAAACCGGGACCTTATCCTAAAGGCATCCGGGCGCCTTATCAAAAGGAAAATAAAGAACTGAATGTCGTGATTGAGCAGTTGCGTCAGGGTGGTCATATTGTTGTAATGGAATTACCCGGGCAGCATGGTGAAACTTCCAATTGTGATAGGCAGTTGGTATTGCGGAATGGACAATGGGTTATTGAAGGGCTATAACTCTTTCACAGAAATAAGGCTTATAGAGATTAGGAAATATGACTAAAAATGTAGTCGTCATTGGTACGCAGTGGGGTGATGAAGGCAAAGGAAAGGTTGTCGACTGGCTGACAGACCATGCCCAGGGGGTTGTACGGTTTCAGGGGGGGCATAATGCGGGCCATACACTCGTTATCAAAGATAAGAAAACCATCTTGCATCTCATTCCTTCCGGAATCTTGCGCGACAATGTGATTTGCTATATCGGCAACGGTGTCGTCATATCGCCCGAAGCATTGCTGAAAGAAATTGATACGCTGGAACAGAATGGTGTCAATGTCAGTGGCCGGTTACGCATCAGTGAAGCCTGTCCGCTTATTCTGCCTTGTCACAGTGCGCTGGATAATGCCCGTGAAACGGTCAGAGGTGTGGGGAAAATTGGAACAACCGGGCGGGGGATCGGCCCTGCCTATGAAGATAAGGTTGCGCGGCGTGCCGTGCGCCTGCAGGACTTGTTCCACCGTGACCGGCTTGCCGCCAAGCTGGGTGAGATGCTGGATTACCATAATTTTGTTTTGAAAAACTACTTTAATGCGCCAATCGTAGATTTCCAGAAAACGATGGATGATGCATTGATGCAGGCGGAACGGATCAGACCCATGATAGCCGATGTTCCGCATCTTTTATTTCATGCAAATAAAGCGGGCCATAATTTGCTATTTGAAGGTGCGCAAGGTGCACTATTGGATATCGACCATGGCACCTATCCGTTTGTCACATCGAGTAACTGTGTTGCGGGTGCTGCTGCACCGGGCAGTGGCGTCGGGCCGCAAATGCTGCATTATGTACTGGGTATTACCAAAGCCTATACGACGCGCGTTGGTTCCGGGCCTTTTCCGACGGAACTGGATGATGAAGTGGGTAAACATCTGGCCACGCGGGGTCATGAGTTTGGTTCCACCACAGGGCGACCCCGTCGTTGTGGCTGGTTTGATGCGGTTGCATTGAAACGCTCCATTCAGATTAATGGAGTGACGGGTTTATGCATCACCAAACTGGATGTGCTGGATGGGGTGGAAAGTCTTAACCTCGGTGTGGGTTACAAGCTCGGTAATGGGAGTTGCAGCGATATTCTCCCGGTGGGTGCGGATGATCTGGATAACTGCGAACCCATCTATGAGGAAATTCCCGGATGGTCTGAGAGTACGGCCGGCATTAAGAATTTCGATCAATTGCCCCGCGCAGCCCAGAACTATTTGAGACGGATGGAAGAAGTCTGTGAAATACCCATAGACATGATTTCAACCGGGCCTGATCGGGAAGATACGATCCTGTTACGGCATCCGTTTAAATAGTGTCGGAGAGTTCTCTCATTACGCACGCGTTCATTTCTATTTGATTTTGTCTGGAATCTGACACGAGTCATCATGCATTTCAACTCGATACGGATCGTAAGCTGGCAGGGTGAAGCGCCCGCATTACGTCTGATTCGGGAAACGGTATTTATTCTTGAACAGCATGTGCCGGAAGAGTTGGAGTGGGATGCGTTTGATGACGTGAGCGTGCATGTGCTGGCGCTCGGTCCGGATGGGAAGCCAATCGGTACGGCACGATTGCTGCCGGATGGTCATATCGGGCGCATGGCGGTATTAAAGGAATGGCGCAGGATGGGGTTTGGCAGTGCCATGCTGCAACGATTGCTCGATGAAGCACATATTCGAGGCATAAAAAAAGTAATCCTGAACGCACAAACAACGGCTGTCCGATTCTATGAAAGATTTGGTTTCCAACCCGTTGGTGAGGAATTTATGGACGCCGGTATTCCTCATGTGAAAATGACGCTGTCATTATAGAAAACAGAATTAACAGTTGTTATTTTCTTTCAGTCTGTCTCCATTCATTCGCCAGCGTATCGGATTCCTGCCGCCACTTGTTGGTTGCCTGTTCTACCCGTGCATTGGCTTGTGCCGATTTCCTTTTAATGGCTTCCATTTCCTGCTCGGCTGCTGACAATTTCTGTTTGAGGGAAGCCAGTTTCTTTTCTGCAATGGCGATGTCTTTTGTGAGAAGTTCCGCTTCCAGTTTAGCCTGCATCATTTGCTCATAGGCAAAGCTGGTACGTTGCTGAAGATGTTGAATCTTTTCAGCACTGACAGAGGCGGATAAGATGCTGAAAGAAAGAAATATGACGATTCCTGATAATTGTTTCATATTATTCAATTCCTTGATATTTAAGATAGTCTTCATAATTACCCTTGAAGTCGTTAATGCCATCCGGTTTCATTTCAAGAATTCGCGTGGCCAGTGACGAAACGAATTCCCGGTCATGTGAAATAAAAATCAAAGTACCCGTATATTTCTCAAGTGCGCTATTTAATGATTCGATGGATTCCATGTCGAGATGGTTGGTGGGTTCATCCATCAGCAAAACATTCGGTTTCTGGAGAATCAGCT
>JBBTCY010000217.1:0-2606 GCA_038043005.1 Pseudomonadota bacterium | reverse complement strand
TGGCGTTCATATAATGCGCTCATGTCAACCTGAAGTAACCGTATTATGGCCAGAATATTGTTTTCAGATAAAGTAATGCCTTTATCCAATGCCTGACTGATTTTGACTTCCAGCGAAAGTCTGGTTACTTCAGCGGCGATGGTCGCAAAGCCTTCGATGTTGTTTCTGAATTCACCAGAGGGTAGTTTACCCAATGATGTTGAAAGACTGACAATCGCATCGTCGAGCGAATTGGCCGCATCTCTGGCTCTAACGGGGGCATCACTGCTTGCCAGCGCGAGTAACAATTGACCGTGTTTGCTCAAGGCATCCAATATGGCCATGCGGGCGGCCAGATCATCGCTACTTAATACGCGCAGGTCTTTGTTATTGAGATCCTTCAGTGTGATCTCTTTTCGATTGGAGATGAGGCGATCGATTTCAGCATCGCGCTCCCGCTGATTGGCAATCCCATATTCAATTCTGGCACCTTCGATGACAACGGTGGATGCTTGTTGAAATCGCGTGATGGGCTCGCGATATGCTGCCGTGTTTGCGCAACCAGCAAGGAATAATACTGAAAGAATCAAGCCGAGTAGCGTGCGCGTGCTGGCCTTTTCCAATTTACTCATAATTTCAGACATGATTTACCTCCGCTGTATTTCTGTTATCCGTTGACATCACTTTACAGAAATCCAAGTATATGGCTATTGACCGGGCTATTAAAAACATTGATTAGAAGCTCAGTATTCCGGCCTTCATCACCATGAAAAACCACACTATTTAATGGCCGGCTTTATAAGACTGAAATTTGACGCGCTTATCCTCACAATTTCCCTTGTTTCGCGACACGGCTTATAGTAACGTAGCTTACGTTAAAATACGCATTCATTTGAATCTGGATTCCTGAGTTTGTTGAGGATCAGAATAATAAAGCAAAAATGTTAAATGTAGTATCTGTCCCTTTTGTGCTGCTAACCCTGTGGAGGTAAAATGAATCTTGATCGTGTCGGCTCGGGATCTGATATTCCCAATGACTTTAATGTCATCATTGAGATCCCAATGAATGCTGACCCCATTAAATATGAAGTCGATAAAGAAACCGGTGCCATGTTTGTGGATCGATTCATGTCAACGTGTATGCATTATCCCTGCAATTATGGCTATATTCCGCACACTTTGTCCGATGATGGCGACCCTGTTGATGTTCTGGTGATATCGCCGGTACCGCTGATTACCGGAGTTGTCGTGCGGTGTCGGCCGCTCGGCATGCTCAGGATGTCCGATGAGGCGGGAGAAGACGCCAAATTACTGGCCGTGCCGATCAACAGCCTGTGCAATCTTTATCAGGATATCGCTTCCTGTGAAGACCTGCCTCAATTAATCCGATCGCAGATCGCTCATTTTTTTGCACATTACAAGGATCTGGAAGAAGGCAAATGGGTGAAAATTCAAGGATGGGATGGCGTTGAATCGGCAAAATCAGAAATTATTGCCGGCATACAGCGCTTTAATGCAACGATCAATAAGCCAATGTTCTAGGAGATGCCTGCAGATTAGATCAATGAGATAAGAATATCAAATGTAAGATCTGCCTTGATGCTATGCAAATATAATCTAGCCGGATCAATAGTAGGCACGAAAAACCATGCCTACTTTATTGGTCTATAGTCTAAAAATGATGCGAAACCGTGTTGGTTTTTTTCTTGACTTCCACAAGAGTGGACAGGTTGACAAGCTTGAGCAGACCATAGACCTCGTCTTCTCCCCAGTCTTCGTCTAGAACACCTTCCCCTAACAAAACATCGAATGTACGACTTTCAGTGGCAGTAGGTGTTGCATCTGGGAAGAAAAAGACGTTGGAATAAGTGAAGAGAAAGTCGTCCGCTCCGGTGAGCCCTGAATCTGCGCCCCAGAGTTGACACTTCAACTTAAACAACCGCGTCCCAGCGCACGTCTTCATCTGGCACAACTCTAATGCCGTAAAGTTCACGTCGCAAGTCACAACAGCCCGTACCGTTTTCTTGGTGTGGTCATGTGTTAAAGTAAGTTTTCTATTCGTGATTGTAGCCATGATTGTTACTCCTCTTTGTTGAGTTAGCTGGTGCCGATATCTAGGACAAGGTCCCTGCCAGCCTAAAAAACCCCCTACCTCGGTGTTGTATCTCAAATCATATTATCGTCATCACCTCCTTTCTAGTCATCATGTAAGAATGCGGCTTAACATAATATAACGATATTATGTATCCAATATTGCTTGGAAGATCGCATGGAGCCAAGTAAACTTTGGGGTCAGTATCATCTTGTAAGCAGAGATCAGGCCTTGCGTTTAATGTTCTTATCTTTTTCCACGCGTTTTATTACAACACAATGTTTACACTTTTCACAGATTAAGACGATAGGACGGGAATGTCAAACATAAGATCTGACACCCTAGTGTAAAAACTAAGCATAGAGAAATGCCGCCATTTATTCGTCCTTATCTTTTCCTATAAAAAGGGAGACTACGTTGGTTCCAAGATAAGATGGCTCCTTTCTCAATTCCTGCTCATACTTGACTTCCTCAACGCTCTGTTGTGGTCAAATAAAGCCGGACACTTTATTAAGTTCTTTTTCAAATTCTATTG
>JBBTCY010000216.1:0-14617 GCA_038043005.1 Pseudomonadota bacterium | reverse complement strand
CGTTTTGGTCTGGTTTATCTGATTAAACAGCTTTTCCGCTTCAATCGCCTCATAGGTTTTAGGATCAAGTACCGTATAATCAGTTTCGGATGGTTGTATATTCCCTGAATGAGTGGGTTGATCATTACTCGACAAGATTAAGGAATCTCGCCAAATATCAATCGATTTTATTGTTGATGTCATGGTTTCTCTCTATTCGTGCACAAGAAGCTATCGTTGAATGTGTAAAATACCCATATTTACAATGAAGCACAACAAAATGACGGATCGCTTTTTACTCTTACTCTCTTTCTAACTATGGCGCCATCCAGAAAATCAGTCCGCCTGATCATCCTTGCGATTGCCATTATCGTTGTTGGGCTTGTCAGTTGGTATCTTGCCCGCCCCAAACCCATCGCGGTTGAATTGGCAACTATCACGCGAGGCGATGTAGAAGCCACCATCGTCAATACACGTGCCGGCACCATCAAGGCATGCCAGCGCGCAAAACTTGCACCGGCAGCGGGTGGGCAGATTGTTAAAATCTGGGTAAAAGAAGGCGATCATGTCCAGAAAGGACAAATTCTACTGGAATTATGGAATGCCGATTTGCTGGCACAACGTGATCTGGCACAGCGACAACTTTCGATGTCCCAGGAACGGCGCCGTGAGGCTTGCATCATGGCCGACAATGCACGGCGTGAATCGGTGCGCACCAAACAACTGGTCGGGCAGGGATTTGTCAGCGCACAGCGCGCGGATGATGCCGATGCCAATGCACGTGCCCGCCAAGCTAGTTGTGATGCGGCAATTTCCGATATCAAACGCGCAGAAGCGCAGATCCGGGTCACTCAGGCCGGGTTGGATAGAGCCGTTATTACCGCGCCATTTTCTGGCGTGATCGCTCAGATAACAGGCGAACTAGGCGAATATGCAACACCCTCACCGCCCGGTGTACCAACCCCACCTGCCATTGACCTGATCGACGATACTTGCTTGTATGTCACAGCGCCAATGGATGAAATGGATGCTCCCAAAATAAAAATCGGACAACAAGCGCGCATTTCACTGGATGCTATGCCTGAGCGAACTTTTCCAGGCACCATCAGACGCATTGCACCCTATGTGACCGAGATTGAAAAACAGGCGCGGACAGTTGATATTGAAGTTGATTTTCAACAAGCCCCGACAGACACTCTGCTGGTTGGCTACAGTGCTGATGTGGAGGTCATTCTTAATAAACATGACCATGTACTGCGGGTACCCACTCAAGCCATACGACAAAATAATACCGTATGGCTGGTGGATAAAGACAATAAACTGATAGAGCGCCTGATAGAAACCGGCTTAAGCAACTGGAGCTTTACAGAAATCCGGCATGGCCTGGAAGAAAATGATCAAGTGCTTATTTCAGCGGATCAAGAAAGTATGAAGACTGGCGTGACTGTGCAACAAAAAACCAGACAACCATGATCCATCTCTCTGCCATTACCCGGACATTTCACATGGGTGATCAAGCGGTCTACGCACTGGATAACATTAATCTGGATATCGCTGCGGGTGAATATGTATCCATCATGGGACCGTCCGGCTCTGGCAAATCAACGCTGCTCAATCTCATCGGGTTACTCGACAAACCGGATAGCGGCTACTATGCACTCGATGGAATCGCCATCACCGATCTGTCAGAAACTGAGCAAGCTCAGATTCGCCGGGAAAAGATTGGTTTCGTGTTTCAGTCATTCCATCTGGTTCCCCGTTTAACCGCTGCTGAAAACATTGAGCTACCCTTGATTTTAAGCGGTATCCCGGTAGCGGAACGCCAGAAACGGGTTGCCAGCGCATTACAGGATTTTGATCTTCAGCAGCGCGCCCTGCACCGGCCCGCTGAATTATCGGGCGGGCAGCGTCAACGGGTTGCCATTGCCAGGGCTACCATTATGCAGCCCAGCGTGATCCTGGCTGATGAACCTACGGGCAACCTGGATCATCAGATTGGTGCTGAGGTCATGATGCTGCTGGAAAATCTACACCATAAGGGAACAACGTTGATCATCGTCACGCATGACCGTGAACTGGGCGCCCGTGCACACCGGCAAATCGGCATGCGGGATGGAAAAATCCTGACCGACCAATCACATGACGCTCACTGACACGCTGTTCTTTTCCTTTAAAGCGATTGTCAGCTACCGCGTCCGTTCCTTATTGATCATACTGGCCATGGCGCTGGGCGTGGCAGCCGTCATCATCCTGACCGCACTGGGAGATGGTGCGCGACACTATGTCATCAATCAGTTTTCGTCCATCGGTACCAATCTGCTTGTGGTTATGCCGGGACGCGCGGAAACTTCCGGTGCATTTCCGGGCACTGTGCTGGGTGAGACACCCCGCGATCTGACATTAAAAGATGCCCAATTACTGGGTCGCCTGCCTCAAATCAAACGCTACGCACCCTTAAATATCGGCGTTGCCGAGCTTTCTGCCGCCAATCTGCTGCGTGAAGTCACCGTACTGGGCAGTAACGCCAACCTGATACCGATTCGGCATATGAAACTGGCACAAGGCAATTTTCTGACGCAAGGCTCTGCACAGAGCGCACAAATCGTTCTCGGTCACAAACTGGCGCAGGATTTTTTCCCGCGCAGCCAGGCCATTGGCCAGCGTGTCCGGCTGGGCGAGAATCGTTTTCTGGTATCGGGTGTACTGGCTCCGCAAGGTGAATCAATGGGTTTCAATACAGATGAAATTGTGATCATTCCCATTGATTATGCGCAGGCTTTATTCAATACCACTTCTTTATTCCGTATTTTGATTGAAGCTAAAAGCCACAATGACATTCAGTCGGCCAAACAAGCTATTCTGGACACACTGAAACAAAGCCACGATGGTGAAGAAGACAATACTGTGATCACTCAGGACGCTGTACTGGCTACATTTGATCGAATCCTGCATGCCCTGACACTGTCTGTCGCCGGCATCGCCGCAATCAGTCTGATTGTCGCCGGTATTCTGATCATGAACGTCATGCTGGTTGCAGTGAGCCAGCGCACTGCCGAGATCGGTCTTCTCAAGGCCATTGGCGCAACAACCATCGATATCCGGCGATTATTTTTTGCTGAAGCATTATGGCTATCATTAGCGGGCGCGATGATCGGTTTCATGTTAGGACAATTCGGCAGTTTACTGCTGCGCCTGGCTTATCCTCAATTACCTGCTTGGGCGCCTGCCTGGGCTACGCTGGCAGGTATTCTGATCGCGCTGGTAACCGGTATTCTGGCCAGCTTATTACCGGCCGGCCGGGCAGCACGCCTCGATGCAGTGATCGCACTGAGCAAAAAATGAATACCGTCGATACGCTGCAGTTTGCCTTTCGTTCATTAACCGCGCATCGATTACGCACGCTTCTGTCGGCTTCCGGTATCGCTATCGGTATCGCAGCCGTTACACTGTTGACTGCGATTGGCGATGGTATTCAACGCTTTGTATTATCAGAATTCACCCAGTTTGGTACCAATATCATCAATATCACACCGGGCAAAATCAGCACCCATGGCGGCTCGCTGGGCGCGATTGGCAGTTCGCGCCTGCTCACGGTAGAAGATGCCCTGTCGCTTAAGCATTCCCGATATATCCAGCATACCAATGCCAATGTGGTTGGCAACGCAGAAATACGTGCGCAAGGACGCAGCCGGCGAGTCACGGTTTATGGCCATGGCGCCAGTTTCGTGCACATATTTAACATGCAGGTCGCAATGGGGCAGTTTCTACCGGACGACGATCCACGCAATCCACGCGCTTATGTGGTTCTCGGCGCAAAAGTGCACGCTGAATTATTTGGCAGCAGTAATCCGCTCGGTGCTATTTTGCAGGTAGGCGGTTCTCGCTTTCGTGTGATTGGTGTCATGGCATCAAAGGGCCAGGTATTGGGATTTGATCTGGATGATACCGTTTTTATACCAACCACCCGTGCATTGGAGGTGTTTAATCGGCAGGGTATCATGGAAATCAACATTGCCTATCAACCGGAAGCACCGCTGCAAGCTGTTGTCGATGACATCCGCCGTATTCTAATTGCGCGGCATGGACGCGAAGATTTCACCATCACGCCCCAGCAGCAAATGCTCAGTACGCTCACAACTGTTTTAAATGTATTAAAGTTTGCTGTTGCCGCGCTGGGTGGAATTTCCCTGCTTGTAGGCGCCGTTGGCATGGTGACGTTAATGCATATTGCTGTTTCTGAACGCGTCACTGAAATCGGTCTGCTCACCGCGTTGGGTGCAACACGGGCACGCATCCGCATATTGTTTCTCATGGAATCCACTGCACTTTCTGTTGTCGGTGGATTAGCGGGACTCCTGATTGGCGTCAGTATCGCCGGACTGCTGAAAATACTGATCAGCAGCTTGCCTGTCAATATACCCTGGGATTATGTGTTCGGTGCACTGGGTCTATCAATATTCATCGGATTAGCGGCTGGCGTCATCCCGGCCATGCGCGCTGCAAAATTAAACCCGGTTGATGCGTTACGGACGGAATAGAAGCAGAATAGCTTTTTATGGCAAAAAGAAAGTAACCAACTCAGTGCTTGCTCAGCACAAAAGTTGGTTACTCGGTTCAGACAACAAATTTATAGTTTTATTATAAATAACAATATAACGATTTCAGACTAATCACTTATTTACGCTTGCCATTCTGACTGTCGTCATCGTCCTCATCATCGTCATCATCTTTGAAATTAACATTATCTCCCAGGAACTTGACTTCCCAGTTTGATGAATTACCACGTTGTTCCATATGAACTGTCACAACCTTGCCGTCGATTTCAACACAAGGAATAATCAGCAGGCCTTCACTGAGATTAACCGTTGAAATACACTCAGTAACATCAATTGGCTGTGCAGCCTTCACACATGTTGTCACATCAACAACCTTGATATCAACGCCAGTATCGGTTGTCACTGTAACAACCGCATTATTGTCCTTAACCACGACATCCGTGGCGGTCAGTAATGCGCCATCAGGCAGTGCAACACCTTGCGGATCCAGATAAGGAGTGGCCAGACATGTATTAGGCAAGCCTGTCGAGATGTTTTTTACAGTCAGTCCTTTATCTGCAATAAACGCCAAGTCGCCCACTACAGCGACTTTCTCAGCTAACACTGCTTGTGTGCTCAGAATAAATAACGATGCTGATAGTACAACGGTTGTTATAGATTTTTTCATAAAGCTCTCCATATTGTAAAATATATTACTATAAAAAAATGTTATTAATCAAGTTATTGAAAAAAACACCCTAAAATTACAAATGAGTATTTCTGCCCATAAAACTTAAAGTACTCCATCGGGCATAACAGAAGAAAGATCATACCAACTTATTGTTTCACGTTGTAACCAAAGACTTTAAGCTTTAATGTTACTAAGTTAACATAATCTGATCAATATATTTGTAAAAAAACTTCTATTACGGCCTTCTTGATAATTACGGTCATCGAATAAATTACTTTAGTTTTTTTATATAAATTTTATATCCATATAATACAACAAGTTGAAATATATTGTAATAAAGCATGACTCCCAATCCCTGTCCGCAACATTTTTTTTGAATTCCCCGGATATCGATTATGATATGCGCAATCAAACCCAGTCTTCATTTGTAACAATCATTCCTCTGAGTAAATATAATCCATGTCCTTTAGCCCCGTTATCTTATGGACTGACGCACTAATCTATCTGTTTATATTGATTGTTATTGCCTTTATCTGGCATGTACGCCGCAATGAGCATCTTCTAGCGCCATGGCGGCGGGTTGGACACAGTGCCAGCGGCATGTCTGCGCTGACAGTATTACTGTTCTTCCTGATGATCGGTTTACTGGATACGGTTCATTTCCGGCCTGTTCTCGACCACAGGGACAATACCAATCATGCCGTTTACAGTATTGAGGTTCTGAGCTTACTGGATATACTGGTGACACCACTGCGGACAAACATTGAGAAAACCTACTCGGCTCCGCTTGCCAGTCATTTGTATGCGAAAGATACTGTTAATCTTCCTGATGGAAAACAGATCCGCACATTTTTGCGCCTTAAATTTGGCGGAGCGCATCTGGAAAATCCTGAAACAGAACAACTGGCTGATATCGTCAAACGAGTAGCCATTGGCGCAGGTTATGGGTTACTGGTATGGATCACCCTGCTGAGTCTTCTCTGTTTCCTGCTCGCACATCGGAACCGGCAAAGTTTTTCTCAATGTCTGTCTGCCATCTGGCATCGTTCAACAGAGTTTCCCTGGCATGCCATATTCATAACTCTGGCGATCATACTTGTACTGATCGGCGCAACAACCCTGCTGGCAACACACTACCATGTGCTGGGTACCGACAAAGTCGGTCACGACATATTGTATCAGTCACTCAAAAGCATTCGCATCGCATTAATCATCGGCACATTGACGACCTTGGTCATGCTGCCGTTTGCACTGCTGCTCGGTATTATGGCCGGTTATTTTCGTGGCTGGATCGATGATATTATCCAGTACACTTACACCACTTTGAATTCCATCCCAAGTGTCCTGCTAATCGCCGCAGCTGTACTCATGATGCAAGTGTATATCGAAACACACCCGGAGTTGTTTGAAACTGTCGCCGCACGCGCCGATCTCCGATTATTATTTCTTTGTATCATACTGGGCATTACCAGTTGGACCGGTCTGTGCCGGTTATTGCGCGGAGAAACCATGAAATTACGTGAAATGGAATATATCCAGGCAGCGCATGCATTGGGTGTCTCACATTGGCGCATTATCAGCCGTCATATCATGCCCAATGTAATGCATATCATATTGATTGCGACTGTCATGGATTTCAGCGGACTGGTCCTGGCAGAAGCAGTATTGTCATACGTTGGCGTGGGGGTAGATCCTTCCATGATCAGCTTCGGCACCATGATCAATGGCGCACGTCTGGAAATGGCACGTGAACCGATGGTCTGGTGGGCATTGCTGGCTGCGTTCAGTTTTATGTTTATACTGGTATTAAGTGCAAATTTATTTGCCGATGCGGTACAGAATGCGTTGGATCCCCGCGTCAGAACACTCATTCAACGCAACAGGATTTTTCGCCGCCACAAGAATACCGGCACAACTTCATCAAACGGCACTGCAGGCACCTCCGCTTCCACAATAGAACCCATGCAGAATTCATGAGCATTCTGCTGGAAATCGAAAATCTAGAGACCATCCTTCATACGGGCAATCAACCGATACGCGCCGTGGATGGCCTCTCCCTGCACATTCTCAAAGGTGAAACATTTGCACTGTTAGGCGAATCCGGTTGCGGTAAATCCATGACCGCCCTGTCCATTATGCGTTTACTGCCCGAAGTCGGCGAAATAACCACGGGGCGAATCAGAATCAATACAACTGATTTACTTCAATTACCGGAAACTGACATGCGCAGAATCCGGGGCAAGCGGATCAGCATGATTTTTCAGGAACCCATGCTCAGCTTAAACCCCGTTCTGACGATTGCAGAACAGATTACGGAAGTACTGGATAGCCATTTCCAGCTAACCAGAGAAGCAACCCGCACTCGAGTCATCGAATTACTGGATCAGGTCGGCATCCCGGATGCTCCCCGCCGCATGCACGAATACCCATTCCAGTTCTCAGGCGGCATGAAGCAACGCGTCATGATTGCCATGGCCCTGGCTGGAAAACCGGAATTGCTCATTGCGGATGAACCGACAACTGCACTGGATGTCACCATTCAGGCACAGGTCCTTGACTTGATGCGTCAACTGCAGCAACACAACAATATGTCCATCCTGCTGATTACACATGATCTGGGTGTCGTTGCGGAAATGGCGCAGCGGGTTGCAGTGATGTACGCCGGAGAAATTGTAGAACTGGCAACCTGTAAAGATTTCTTCAATCAGCCAGCACACCCTTATTCACAACAACTGTTTGCATCATTGCCGGAAAAACACAAGCGTAATCAGGCGTTGACTGTCATCGGCGGCACGGTGCCTTCCCTGACGCAGGAATTCACGGGCTGCCGCTTTGCGGATCGATGCCAGTCTGCCTGGCATCACTGTCACCACTCTATTCCAGCATGGCATACCCTCTCAGACAGCCATCAGGTCAGATGTCATCTGTTTGACAAACACATACAGCGTATCAGCGAGCGCCCGACAGAAACCTCTGAACAGGAATCAGTACCGCCATCCAGACTTGCCATGCCGGATACCGAACCAGCCTTATTACAGGTAACCGATTTAACGGTACACTTCCCGATTCGCAAGGGTCTTTTGAAACGCACCGTCGGTCATATCAAGGCAGTCGACGGTGTATCGCTGACCATAACGGCCGGCAAAACACTTGCCCTCGTTGGCGAATCCGGGTGTGGTAAAACAACCGTTGGAAAAAGTATCCTACAGCTCATCAGTCCGACAGCAGGCAGCATCCGCTATAAATCCCAGGAATTGGTTACAATGGAGCGCAAGCAATTGCGCCCGATTCGTTCGGAACTGCAAATCATCTTTCAGGATCCGTATTCTTCACTGAATCCGCGCATGCGCATCATTGAAATTATCGCAGAGGGCATGGATGCATTAAATGTTAGGAAATCGAATCATACGGATACAAGCTATCCATCATCTCCGTTCCCCAGAGAAAAGGAAATCGATGCGTTATTACACTGTGTTGGCTTACCGGTTGATGTAAAATGGCGATATCCTCATGAATTTTCTGGCGGACAGCGTCAACGTATTGCCATCGCGCGCGCGCTGGCGGTCAACCCAAAATTACTGATTTGTGATGAACCAACAAGCGCACTGGATGTATCAGTTCAGGCGCAAATCCTGAATTTACTGAAATCACTACAAAATAACCTGGGACTTGCTTTTCTATTTATTACCCACAATATTGCCGTTGTAGAATACCTTGCTGATGATATTGCGGTGATGTACCTTGGCAGAATTGTTGAACGCGGACTCATGAATGAAGTGATTGATAACCCCAGGCACCCGTACACTCAAGCGCTCCTTTCTGCCGTTCCACAGATTACACACAACCCTGATCGACAGATTATTCACTTGAAAGGAGACATGCCTTCACCCGCAACGCCACCATCCGGCTGTCATTTTCATCCGCGCTGCCCGCATGCGATGCCGGTCTGTCGGGAATCCTATCCACGAGTCAGCGCATTCAGCGCTACCCATACGACCCACTGTTTTCTTTATTCACAGGAGCAAAGTTCTGCAAATTATGAGCATTAATAATGAAGTAGCACGCCGCCGGACTTTCGCCATTATCTCTCACCCGGATGCAGGCAAAACAACACTGACTGAAAAATTGCTGATGTATGCCGGCGCTATTCATATTGCAGGCAGCGTTAAAGCACGCAAAGCCAGTCGACATGCAACCTCGGACTGGATGGAAATTGAGAAACAACGGGGAATATCGGTAGCCAGTTCAGTCATGCAGATGGAATATCGTGACTGCGTCATCAATCTACTGGACACACCGGGACACCAGGATTTTTCTGAAGACACGTATCGAGTATTGACAGCCGTGGATGCGGCGCTCATGGTCATCGACGCCGCCAATGGCGTTGAAGCACAAACCTTGCGCCTGCTGGAAGTATGCCGGGCACGCAACACACCCATTGTGACCTTTGTAAACAAGATGGACCGTGAAGTACGCGAACCACTCAACCTGACTGATGAAATCGAGCGAACCCTCGGCATGTCAACGGTTCCATTTACCTGGCCGGTCGGTATGGGGCGGCGTTTTCATGGCGTATTTGATCTGCAGAACAATTGCATGCGCGTGTTCCAGGCCGGAGAGGACCATGTGAGCACCAATGATGAAATTATCACCAATCTGGAAGACCCAGCGATCGAAGAACGCTTCGGCATCGATCTGACGACTGCACGCCAGGAAATCGACTTGATTAAAGGTGCTTCTCCGGCTTTTGATCACAAGGAATTTCTTGCGGGCAAGCAAACACCGGTTTTCTTTGGTTCCGCCATTAACAATTTTGGTGTCCGTGAAATACTCGATGCCCTGGTTGATCTGGCGCCACCGCCTGAATCACGGAACGCCATACAGCGCGAAGTACTGCCAGATGAAAAGAAATTTTCCGGCATGGTGTTTAAAATCCAGGCGAATATGAACCTGGCGCATCGTGATCGCATTGCCTTTGTCCGTATTTGTTCCGGTCAATTCAAACGCGGCATGAATCTGAAAGTAGTCCGCAGCGGTAAAGACATTCGCACCAGCACGGTGGTCTCATTCCTGTCCCAACGGAGAGATCTCCTTGAAGAAGCCTATCCAGGCGATATTATCGGCATACCCAACCACGGCACACTTCAGCTGGGAGACACGCTCACTGAAGGTGAAGTGCTTCAATTCACCGGTCTGCCTTTTTTTGCACCGGAGATTTTCCGCACGGTTGAAATCGCTGACCCATTACGCAGCAAACAACTGAAACTGGGATTGCTGCAATTGGGCGAAGAAGGTGCCATTCAGGTATTCAGGCCGCATCTGGGCAATACCTTGTTGCTAGGCGCAGTAGGTACCCTGCAATTTGAAGTGGTGGCACACCGCCTTGAACATGAATATGCGGTAGCCGCTCGCATTGCTCCGGCAAAATACCAGATGGCACGCTGGATAACGTGCGATAACCCGCGCGAACTTCAGCGTTTTATCGAAGCGAATGCGCATCGAATTGCTTATGATGCGGTGGATGCCCCCACATTCCTGGCTTCATTCGGCGCAGAACTCAGCGTTGCAGAAGAGAACTGGCCTGCCATTCACTTTCATAAATTACGCGAACATGCGGGACTGGTTTTCCAGCGACATATCAGTGGATAAAATCAATTGCCAAGCCCTATGAAGTGGACAATATATTTGCAGCTCATCGGCCTGTATTTTCTTGTCAATCCGGCCTCATCAGCCATGGCCGACAATAAAACCCGGTTCGCCGTCATTGCTGATATGCCTTATTCTGTTTCGCAATACAATATGCTGACCGCACCGGATGGCGAGATTGCGGCAGCCATTCGCGCCATGAATCCACCTGTCCTGATTCATCTGGGTGATTTCAAAAAAAGCAGCACAAGCTGTACCGATACCTTACTGCAAGAAAACTACGCACAAATCTCCGCCTTAAATCCATTCCGCACAGTCTATACGCCCGGTGATAATGAATGGACTGATTGTGACCGGACTGGCTTGCTGACACGTTTTGATGAGCTTGAGCGATTGGCATTTTTACGCCAGCTTTTCTTCCATCAACCGGAAAACCAATTATCACGTGATGTGCCCGGTCTTATCCGGCAGGAAAATTTTATAGAAAATGCATTATGGAGAATCAATGA
The DNA here is from genome assembly GCA_038043005.1 of Pseudomonadota bacterium. Classification (GTDB taxonomy): domain Bacteria; phylum Pseudomonadota; class Gammaproteobacteria; order Burkholderiales; family Nitrosomonadaceae; genus Nitrosomonas. The sequence goes on along the minus strand of JBBTCY010000216.1, from coordinate 3,257 downwards.
CGTTGTCTTTGCCACCCTGCATATCCCCGGCACCAATAATGGCCGGGAGGAAATTCTGCTCAGTGCGGTCAATAAGGCGCTGAATGAAGCAGATAACCGTGATCGTGCCAATATGCTATGGCTGCAGAAATTATTCCAGATGGCAGAAACCGCACAGGCTGTCGTGATTGCGTTTCATGCGGATATTTATTACATCAAACGCAACAAATCAGTCTGCTCACCTGATAATAGAACCGAATGCGATGGGTACCGGTTGATTCGCGAACAGATTGAAAAAGAAGCCCTGCAGTATAAAAAACCGGTATTGATTATTCATGGTGATACCGTTGCTTACTGCCTCCATCAACCCCAGAAAGACATTCCCAACCTGTGGCGATTGAATGCACCGGGTGACTATAAGCATATCGATGCCAATCAGGTGATTTTTGATCCCGAACTGACCGACCAGCCCTTTCAGGTGACAGGATTACTGGATAACAAGGCACCGCCATCCACTTGTAATTATAGTTTTCTGGGCTTCTAATGTGCGATGACCAAAAAAAAGTGAGCATACCCCGATGATAATTTACAGCATGACCGGCTATGCAACTACAACCATGGAAACACCGCATGGTTCTCTGAGTCTGGAGTTGCGTTCTGTCAATAATCGCTACCTGGACATCCAGATCCGCCTGCCGGATGATTTTCGCAAACAGGAACCGGAAATCCGTGAACGCATGGCGGCTCAGTTGAACCGTGGAAAAGTTGAATGCCGTTTGAATTTTTCTGCACTATCCAATGCCGAGTACCCACAGCAATTAAATACCGCACTGCTACAAAAACTATTGGAACTGGATCGCGCTGTCAAATCAAGCCATCCCGATGCACAAAGCCTGTCAGTCGCTGAAATCCTGAAGTGGCCGGGCATGCTGGGGAATGACAATCTGCCGGTTGAAGCATTGTATGAAACTTCACTCGCTCTCCTGCAAACCACACTGGAAGATCTGAAGGCAACACGTGCGCGTGAAGGCGACAAGTTAAAAGCAATCCTGCTGGAACGCGTCAATCAGATGCGCCAGTTGCTGACTACCGCTTCGCCGCGCATTCCGGGCTTAATCGCAGCGTTTGAAGAAAAACTCAGATCACGACTGGCAGAAGTAATTGGAAATTCTGAAGATGACCGGATTCGTCAGGAAATCACTCTTTTTGCCGGAAAGATCGACGTTGATGAAGAATTGTCCCGCTTACAGACCCACTTGGATGAAGTGGAACGCATCCTGAGCAAAGGGGGAGCTGTTGGAAAGCGCCTTGATTTTTTAATGCAGGAATTAAACCGTGAGGCCAATACCATCGGCTCAAAATCAGTCGACATGGAAATATCTAAAATCTCGATGACCCTGAAAATGCTTATCGAACAAATGCGTGAGCAGGTACAGAATATTGAATGATACGGAGTCTACTCGACAACCCATCGCTAGTCTTTTTTTGATACCTGTACCGAGCTACTGTCAGCGTCTTTACGCTTACATCTCCTACCAACAGGAAAGTAATCGTTGCCAAAACAAATGAAATCGCCGCTGCCAGCGGGCTGATAAGGAATGCCAGCAGGCCGCACATCCCCAGAAGCCACAATATTGCTTCTATCTTTTTTTTCATCATCAATTCCTTGTCTATCTTCAGGTTACAGAGTTTCTGGATTATAGCTGTTTCAGCGCAAAAAATTGTAATGGAATGTGATTATGTCTCATGACAACATATCCATCGCCGCCACACAGGCTTCCCCCAGATCACGAGCAACCGCCTCGTGCGTCAATCGACCGCGATACACATTAAGGCCGTTGCGCAAATGCGCATCTTCTGTGAGGGCTTTTTGGTAGCCTTTATTGGCAAGCGCCAGTACAAATGGCAGCGTGACATTATTCAATGCGAAGGTCGATGTACGAGCCACGGCGCCGGGCATGTTGGAAACGCAATAATGTACAACGCCATCAATAGTGTAGATAGGATCGGCCAGCGTGGTCGGTCTCGACGTGGCAAAGCAACCGCCTTGATCGATGGCCACATCAACCAGCACAGAACCACGATTCATGCGACCGACCATATCACGACTCACCAGTTTGGGCGTTGCACCGCCTGGTACCAGCACTGCGCCAATGACAAGATCTGCGGTCGACACGTGTTCCTCAATCGCATCGACTGTAGAAAATACGGTATTCAACTGTGAACCGAACTGAAAATCCAGTTGCTGCAGGCGGTGAATCGACTTATCCAGCACGGTGACATGGGCTTCCATACCCATCGCAACCCGAGCGGCATTCGTACCGACAACACCCCCTCCAATCACGACCACGCGGGCCGCAGGCACTCCCGGTACTCCGCCCAGCAGCATGCCGCGCCCTCCCTGATTCATTTCCAGCGTATGTGCGCCCGCCTGGATCGACATACGTCCGGCGACTTCACTCATCGGTGCCAGCAACGGCAATCCACCATAACTGTCAGTCACTGTTTCATAGGCGATTGCAATGCAGCCCGAATTGATCAATCCTCTGGCCAGCACAGGATCAGGAGCCAGGTGGAGGTAGGTAAACACTATTTGTCCTTCACGCAACCAGGGAATTTCCGCCGATTGCGGTTCCTTGACTTTTACAATCAGATCAGCCTGTGCATAGATTTCTTCTGCTGTCTCAACAATCTCGGCGCCGACAGCCCGGTATCGGTCATCACTCAAGTCAATCCTGAAACCTGCATCTTTCTGCACTATGACCTGATGGCCGTGAACCACCAGTTCACGAACTGAAGCAGGTGTTAATCCAACACGGTACTCATGAATTTTGATTTCCCTAGGCACACCGATTCGCATGCAGCTCTCCACAATTTAAAGATAAATGTTCATTATTAAAAAAGTATTGAATGGATACTTAAACAGGGTTTATATGATCCCACCATTGGCGCCGATATTCTGACCGGTTATCCAACGTGCTTCATCACTGACAAGAAATAAAACAATGGATGCGATATCGTCACTCTTTCCAATACGCCCCAGAGAAGCCATTGCGGCCATTCGCGCAATATCCTGCTCTGTCTTCCCCACCCTGAACAGTTCCGTATCAACAGGGCCTGGTGAAATGGTATTGGCGGTAATCCCCCGCTCTCCGACTTCCCGGGCAAAGATACGGGTTAACTGTTCGACGGCTCCTTTCGTAGCAGCATACGCACCATATTTCGGCAACATCAGGCGCGTCACCGTGCTGGATATATTTACAACGCGACCATGATCC
>JBBTCY010000215.1:0-1302 GCA_038043005.1 Pseudomonadota bacterium | reverse complement strand
GGAGAGAGCTGATCCTGTTCCAAGGAAAAATGAGAAAAGCCAGGGTGATCGGTCAGTTCATCATTGGAAAGTATTCGCCACTTGCCAGAGGTCATGTAAATTAAAGGTCGGAAAGCTTTGAAACCTGGGCCGGCATTTTTAGTGTTGGCAAACAATAGCGTACCTTCCCAGACTTGTTTACGGGTGACCGAGTTATCCGGCTGGGCATCAACAGCTAACAATATGCCTGGATGGTTTTCCGTCTGCGGCACCCATTCAACCAGCACTAAAATGTGACCGTAGGGATCCGCATAAACTGTTCCTGGCCAAAGTGTCTCCCGACTTAAAGAGATCGGGTATAAATCTGTGGATTCGTCCTCAAGCCCAGTGCGTGCTGAACCTGAATGAACAGTATTGGCTAATTGCCTGCTGAATTTTCTAAAAATGGCCTGAGAGCTGGTGCCATGAGTAAATTCAGTCATGATAGTAGCGCTACTACAATGCGGGGGTACTGTTGCTGAACCACGCCCACAGGTACGGAAGGCGATTGGCAAGCCGGTTTTCCAGGCAAAGTAAGCGCGCAAGGTATACGGAAGATCAGCGCAATCGGGGGTAAGTGGCAGATTCTTGTCTTCGTTGTATCCAAAATAGTTATGCAGGAAGTTGCGCTCGGCATTGCGCAATACCGGTTCCAAAGAAGAGAAACTGAAATTTTCTTCAGGAGGTGCACCAAACAATTCTTCAATCCAGGCAGAATAAAAGGCTTCTGTGGCAAGACCCCATTTTCTGGTTTTTTTCTGTATATCCGACTGATTGACAGCTAACATTTGACAAGCGACAAGCTTACCCTCTCGTTTTGCTTCTACTCGGTAATACCCTTCATTAAGTCCATCAAATTCAGTAATGAGACTCCAGGGTGGACCACCGCGGCGACGAGATGGCGGTATCATGCGCTGACCTTGGTTGTCGATCAGTACCAGCTCTGACACAGGGCTATCTGTGGATACAACCATAATTTTGATTTTTTCATTAATTCGTGGATTGAGTGACGAGATCCAGATATGTGTTTCGCCAACTTCTTCACATGAAAAATTCTCGGCCAATACTGTTGAAATACTGGCCCATATCAGTAAGCATGCAAAGGTATAATTGACAAGGCGCGCCAGAAAGTTCAGTAAATATAGTCTATTTAACTTTAATATATTTATGCTGCTATATGATTTATATGAATAAATATGCGTTATTCGTAGGATCATGAAAATGTTGTTATATAATTTTTCCAGAATTGATTTTGGAAAGCTTCGCATTTTCACTCATGGACTC
>JBBTCY010000214.1:0-1130 GCA_038043005.1 Pseudomonadota bacterium | reverse complement strand
CGACACGATTTCCGGTGGCGATGGCAACCACAGGTTGATTAGCGGAGCCGACGCGGACCTGCTCCCCCTAAGCGAGCCGATCGTGCTGGCCCAGGGCGCGAGCTTCAGTTTCACCCTCGAGGATGTGACCCTGCCCCAGCAGAATGCCGACACCACCTTCCTCAACACCGTCACCTCCGACGCAGGCACGCCCGCGATCACGCTGGTGAAATCAGTCGATGCCAACGGGGATGGCGAGTTCAATGACAGCGAGTCGGTCGCCGCAGGCACCGCGGGGCAGACGGTCGACTACCAGTATGTGATTACCAACACGAGCCCGGCAGGAGCGCAAGATCCCCTGACGATCGATTCGTTCTCCGACGTGACGCTGGGCATAGACCTGCTCAATGATAGTGTGGTGACGCTGGTGATATCCGGCGGGGACGCCGACCCGCTGCTCGAAATCGGCGAGACCTGGATCTACACCGTGAACAACGTGATCGTGCCCACGCAGAATGCGGGCACCACCTTTATCAACACCGCCACGGTCAACGCAACCGACGATGAGTTCACGGCGGCCACCGACACCGACACAGCCACGGTCACCTACACCGACGTGGATCCGGCGATCACGGTGGCGAAGACGGTGGCGCCGGGCACGGTGCAAGAAGGCGGCGTGGACGGGCAGACGGTCACCTACACCTATGTGCTCACCAACACGAGTGCCGCCAGCACCGATCCGCTCACGATTATCTCGCTCTCGGATAACCAGGCCGGCGACATTCTGGAGGACGGGATCTTCGTCGGGGGGGATGCCAACGTCAACGGGCTCCTCGATCAGGGGGAGAGCTGGACCTATACCATCGACGAGCTGGTCGCGGTCGGCAATGTGGGCGATACCCACAGCAACACCGCCACGGTCAACGCAACCGACGATGAGTTCACGGCGGCCACCGACACCGACACAGCCACGGTCACCTACACCGACGTGGATCCGGCGATCACGGTGGCGAAGACGGTGGCGCCGGGCACGGTGCAAGAAGGCGGCGTGGACGGGCAGACGGTCACCTACACCTATGTGCTCACCAACACGAGTGCCGCCAGCACCGATCCGCTCACGATTATCTCGCTCTCGGATAACCAGGCCGGCG
>JBBTCY010000213.1:0-1562 GCA_038043005.1 Pseudomonadota bacterium | reverse complement strand
ATGCCTTGTAAACGTGCGCGCACGATAATAGCGACAAATCCGATGCAGAAAGTCGTGTGCGCAATGATAATGGAGAGCATGCCAAGCGTCAGATTAAGCACCTGCAGAAAGAATAAAAGCAGGGAAACACCTAATAAAACTTCGGGCATGGCAACCGGTGTAAATGCCAGGATCGGTAATACTTTCAATTTGTAACGATGAATCGCCAAACCTGCCATCGTTCCCAATGTAGTTGCCAGAAAACTGGCGCTGATCGCAATGATCAATGAGTTACGCGCTGCCAGCAGCATTTCATGATTATTTAACAACGCCTTATACCAATGTAAGGTAAAACCGGCCCACTCCGCATTGAGTTTTGAGTCGTTGAATGAAAACACGACTACGATAATCAATGGTATGTACAAAAAGGCATAGACCAGAATCGATACTATCCACAAGGCTGTCTGACGGTGCAGCATTCTAATCACTCAATAGAGAAAATACATAGGATTTATTCAAACTGGGTTACGGGCTCTGGCAAACCGGGAAAATAATCCGGCGGTGCCTAATACGGCCAGCGTCAGCATGATCGAGAGCGTCGAACCAAATGGCCAATCCCTGGTTCCCAGGAATTGATCTTTAATCAAATTGCCGATCATGATATCGCCAGTTCCACCCAAGATATCAGGAATCGCAAACATGCCGAGGACAGGAATAAAAACTAAAGCTGATCCGGAAAATATACCGGGCAGGGATTGCGGCCAAGTGACGTACCAGAAGCGCTGCCAGCTATTCGCACCTAAATCCTGTGCGGCATCGAGCAAAATAGGATCATGCTTTTCCAGATTCGTATACAACGGCAATATCATAAATGGCAGGTGTACATAAACCATTCCGATCAAAACCGCGAATGGAGAAAACAGTAGCGTAACCGGTGCAATACCAAAAAAAGCCAGAATGCCGTTAATAAAGTGACTTAGCCCGGATTCCGGGCCGAGAATAATCATCCAGGCATAAATGCGAACCAGGAAATTGCTGGCAAACGGCAGCACAACCAGCATAATCATCAAATTACGAAATTTTTTCTGGCTGCAGGCAATCAGTAAAGCAAGCGGGTAAGCCATGGCGATGCAAATGAGCGTGGTGAATGTTGCTACCGCAAATGACTTTAGAAATATTTCGATATAAATAAAATCGCTAAAAAAGAATTGATAGGTTTCAGTCGTCAAACCGGAATCCCCAGCCACTTCTCCTGGCAAGATATTAATGGGAGCCAGGCCGCCAAATTCACCCGGAAGGCGAAAAGAAGTAAAGACCATGATCAAGCTCGGGGCCACAAAGAAAATCAGTAAGAATAATAGCGGCGGCCCACTGATGAGCCATTTGAGGAGGCGGCCTGATGTTTGCATGTTCTTAAAATTTAATGATGGACTTAGACTAATCAGGGAAAAACTGTGCGGATTGTTCCTGCCAACTGACCGCAACAGCTTCGTCTATTTCAAAAGGCTTGGTATGACCCGGTACCGAATTGGGAAGTAATGCTTCAATTCGTGTGCTGTTAGACAGTTCAATGATATAGGTGG
>JBBTCY010000212.1:0-11458 GCA_038043005.1 Pseudomonadota bacterium | reverse complement strand
CCGCAGCCTCACCCTAGACTACTCAGTCAATCCCTTACTGTCAAGTCACTCAATGATATCCAAAACTACGCTTACTCTTAAATAAACTGCTCATTCCCTTTAACCGTGTTGTCGACTAAAGCGCTATGTTCCTGGCCTAAATGCGATGCTGCTGCCTGACTCTTACGTTTGTTGTGGAATGATAATCCTGTCCCTGCCGGCACAAGCCTACCCACAATCACATTCTCTTTCAGGCCACGTAAATCGTCCTTTTTACCCATTATCGCAGCTTCTGTCAAGACGCGAGTAGTCTCCTGGAATGATGCAGCTGATATAAATGAATCTGTAGATAGCGATGCTTTAGTGATGCCGAGAAGCATGAATTCATACGTCGCCGGCGTCTTCCCTTCGCTTATTAAGCGTTCATTTTCAGCTAACAGATCGGCTCGTTCCACTTGCTCACCCTGTATGAATATCGAATCACCTGAATTGGCAATCTGCACTCGCCGAAGCATTTGCCGTACAATCACTTCTATATGCTTATCATTTATCCTGACGCCCTGCAGACGGTAAACATCCTGCACTTCGTCCGTAATATAACGTGCCAAAGCTTCAACACCCTGCAAACGTAAGATATCTCGTGGATCAGCAGGTCCGTCAACAATCACCTCACCTTTGTTGACTACCTGACCATCATGAGCCATGACATGCTTATCTTTTGGTATCAGATATTCATGTACTTCTCCTTCAAGATCCGTGATGACAAGACGTTGCTTACCTTTGGTATCCTTACCAAACGAAACAATTCCTGTCACTTCAGCCAACATGCCGGCATCTTTTGGTGATCTCGCTTCAAACAATTCGGCCACACGCGGCAAACCACCGGTAATATCACGCGTCTTCGATGTTTCCTGCGGGATTCTTGCCAGCACTTCACCGACACTGACCTGTTGTCCATCACGCACAGTAATGATACAGCCGATCTGGAATGTAATACTGACCGATTGATTGCTTCCGGCTATTTTTATTTCATTGTCATCTTCATCCAGGAATTTGACCAGCGGACGCAGTCCTTTTGATTGCGCAACACCTCGTCTTTTTGGGTCGATAACAACCAGTGTAGACAAGCCAGTTACCTCATCGATCTGCTTGGCAACCGTAACGCCTTCTTCAACGTTTTCAAACCGTACCTTGCCTGTATATTCTGTAATAATGGGTCGTGTATGCGGATCCCACATCGTCAGAATCTGACCAGCTTTAACATTCTCTCCATTACGCACCAATAAGGTGGCGCCATATGATGCCTTGTGTCGCTCGCGTTCACGTCCATTCTCATCCTGTATGATGATTTCCCCGCTACGTGAAATTGCGATCAACTCATTCTGCGCATTCGTAACATAGCGCATTGTGGAGGAATAATGCACCGTGCCGCTTGATTTGCTCTCAACCTGGCTAACTACTGCAGTTCTGGATGCCGCACCACCAATATGAAATGTACGCATTGTTAGCTGTGTTCCCGGCTCACCAATGGATTGTGCTGCAATAACGCCAACAGCTTCGCCTACATTAACCGGAGTACCACGCCCTAAATCACGGCCATAACATTTTGCACATAATCCAAACCGGGTTTCGCAGGTTAATGGTGTGCGTACTTTTACTTCATCGATACCTAGCGATTCGATTGCATCAACAGCATCTTCATCCAGCAATATTCCTGAAGGATAAATGACTTCCTGATTCTCTGGATTAATCACATCATTAACGACCACTCTACCCAGTATCCGTTCACGTAATGCTTCGATTATCTCACCACCTTCCACCAGAGCCTTTATGACAACACCATTACCCGTATTGCAATCATCTTCTGTAACAACAAGATCCTGTGTTACGTCAACCAGTCGACGTGTCAGGTAACCTGAGTTCGCAGTTTTTAATGCGGTATCCGCAAGACCCTTACGTGCGCCGTGTGTAGATATAAAGTACTGAAGAACATTCAGCCCTTCACGGAAATTTGCAGTAATGGGTGTTTCAATAATTGAACCGTCCGGTTTCGCCATCAATCCACGCATACCTGATAATTGCCGGATTTGCGCAGCAGATCCCCGCGCACCGGAATCAGCCATCATATAAATAGAATTAAATGATTCCTGTGTTAATGGCTTCTTATTTTCATCCAGCTTTATTTCACCGGTAATCTGATCCCTGACTGGCTCAACACCCAACTGATCCATCATTGCCTTAGCAACATGGTCACCCGCACGACCCCAGATATCTACGACCTTGTTATAACGTTCACCTTGCGTAACCAGTCCGGAGGTATATTGCAATTCAATCTCCTTAACCTCTTTTTCCGCAGAAGCAATAATGCTGCCTTTCTGGGTCGGTGTTAACATGTCATCGACACAAATAGAAATACCCGCCCGTGTTGCGTAGGTGAATCCTGCATACATCAATTTATCTGCGAAAATGACTGTTTCGCGTAGCCCACAACGTCTGAAACTGGCATTAATAAGCTTTGAAATTTCTTTCTTTTTAAGTGTTTTATTAAGAAGCGAAAAAGGAAGTCCTGGTGGGAATATCTCAAACATCAGTGTTCGACCTACCGTTGTATCATATCGAGTAATCTTTTCACATCGCTCACCATCTGTATTTGTTTCGTACTCTTTGATTCGAACGGTAATTTTTGCATTCAATTCAACATTTCTGCTTTCATAGGCTCGCGATACTTCACTGACATTGGGAAACAACATGCCTTCACCGCGCGCACCGACCTTTTCCCGTGTTGCATAATATAGCCCCAGCACGATATCCTGTGATGGCACAATAATTGGTTCTCCATTCGCTGGAGAAAGCACGTTATTAGTTGACATCATCAATGTGCGGCATTCCATCTGCGCTTCTAATGAGAGTGGCACATGAACAGCCATCTGGTCGCCATCAAAGTCGGCATTAAAAGCCGCGCAAACCAAAGGATGTAACTGTATTGCCTTTCCTTCGATCAACACAGGTTCAAAAGCCTGTATACCTAATCGATGCAGTGTTGGTGCCCGATTCAACATAACGGGATGCTCACGGATCACGTCTTCAAGAATATCCCATACGACGGGGCTCTCATTCTCAACCTCACGCTTTGCTGCTTTGATGGTGCTTGCAATACCCATTATTTCCAGTTTATTGAAAATAAATGGTTTAAATAATTCAAGCGCCATTTTCTTGGGTAAACCACACTGATGCAATTTAAGCTGTGGACCCACTACAATCACAGAACGACCGGAATAATCGACACGCTTTCCAAGCAGATTCTGACGGAAACGCCCACCTTTTCCTTTGATCATGTCAGCCAGGGATTTTAATGCACGCTTATTAGCCCCTGTCATCGCTTTGCCGCGCCGTCCATTGTCCAGCAATGAGTCAACCGCTTCCTGCAACATTCGTTTCTCATTTCGAACAATGATTTCCGGTGCTTTTAGCTCAAGTAATCTTTTCAGGCGATTATTACGATTGATTACCCGTCGATATAAATCATTCAGATCAGATGTGGCAAAACGCCCGCCGTCCAGAGGAACCAGAGGCCTCAGATCAGGCGGCAATACCGGCAATACTGACAGTATCATCCATTGGGGTTTAATTCCGGACTTGCTAAATGCTTCCAGTACCTTAAGGCGTTTAGATATTTTTTTGACTTTTGTTTCTGAACCTGTGCTTTCCATCTCACGGCGCAAGTTCTCAATCTCAACAGAAACATCCAGATTACCCAATAAATCCCGAATACCTTCAGCACCCATGCTGGCATTAAAATCATCACCATATTCTTCAGTCTTTATCAAATAATCGTCTTCTGTCAACAACTGACAGCGCGTTAATGGTGTCATGCCGGGATCAGTAACAACATACGCTTCAAAATACAGCACACGCTCAATATCACGCAGCGTCATGTCCAGCACCATGCCCAATCGTGACGGCAGCGATTTCAGGAACCAGATATGCGCAACCGGCGAGGCCAATTCAATGTGCCCCATCCGCTCTCGACGCACTTTTGACAAGGTCACTTCAACGCCACATTTCTCGCAGATAACACCACGATGTTTCAAGCGTTTATATTTCCCGCACAAGCACTCATAGTCCTTGACTGGTCCAAATATTTTGGCACAGAACAGCCCATCCCTTTCCGGCTTAAATGTACGATAATTAATCGTTTCTGGTTTTTTTACCTCACCGTAGGACCATGAACGAATTTTTTCCGGGGAAGCCAGACCAATCTTAATTGCATCAAACTCTTCCTTATGGGTAACTTGTTTAAATAAATCTAGCAGTGCTTTCATTTGTCACTCCTGTTATCAGGGGGCGATAAAAAATTATTCGGTATAAAAAAAGCGGGAAAATCTGAGTAATATTTCAGAAAATGCCCAGCTCTCCAGCAATCACAATAATCAATGTTGCTCTAAATCGATATCCATACCCAATGATCGTATTTCTTTCACCAACACATTAAATGACTCCGGCATACCCGCATCAATCTTATGATCACCTTTCACAATGCTTTCGTATACTTTGGTACGCCCGGTCACATCGTCAGATTTAACTGTCAGCATCTCCTGTAACGTATAGGCGGCACCATAGGCCTCCAGTGCCCATACCTCCATTTCACCAAAACGTTGACCACCAAACTGAGCTTTACCACCCAGCGGCTGTTGAGTCACCAGACTGTACGGACCGGTCGAACGTGCATGCATTTTGTCATCAACCAGATGATGTAATTTCAATACATGCATATAGCCAACTGTCACAGGCCGATCGAATGCTTCACCGGTTCTGCCATCATAGAGGGTGATCTGACCAGAGCGCGGCAATCCCGCCAATTCCAGCATGTCTTTAATTTCATCCTCAGTCGCGCCATCAAAAACAGGGGTCGCAAAAGGAACGCCTTCTGTCAGATTCCCGGCCAAGGATATGATTTCTTGGTCAGTAAGCTTGGATATATCCTCTTCTTTACCACTACTGTTATAAATCTTCTCAAGAAATCCTTTGATTTCTTTCGCGTTCTTTTCGGATTTCAGCATCCCATCAATTTTACGGCCCAATCCTTTTGCTGCCCATCCCAGATGCACTTCCAGAATTTGACCAACATTCATCCGTGAAGGAACACCCAATGGATTCAATACCACATCAACCGGCGTTCCATCAGCCATATAAGGCATATCTTCCAAGGGAACAATCTTGGAAATAACCCCTTTGTTACCATGACGACCTGCCATTTTATCGCCAGGCTGCAAACGCCGCTTCACTGCAATATAGATCTTAACCATTTTCTGCACACCGGGCGGCAATTCATCACCCTGTGTGAGCTTCTTCTTTTTCTCATCAAAAGCGTCGTCAAATGCTTTACGCTTCTGCACCATACTCTCTCGAACCTGTTCGAGCTGTATACTTGCATCTTCATCTGCCAGCCGGATATCGTACCAATAGTGCGGATCAAAACTCTTCAAATACTCGGTTGTTATGACCTTTCCTTTCGCGAGTTTATTGGGCCCCCCCGTTGCTATCTTACCCGTCAGTAAACGTTCAATACGTTCAAACGCATCTTCTTCCACAATACGCATTTGATCAGCTAGATCTTTTTTGTAGCGATCCAGCTCATCATCAATAATCTGTTGTGCGCGTTTATCACGCTCGATGCCTTCCCGTGTAAATACCTGCACATCAATAACGGTTCCAGAGATTCCTGAGGGCACACGTAACGACGTATCTTTCACATCGGAAGCTTTCTCACCAAAAATCGCCCGCAGCAGCTTTTCTTCAGGCGTAAGCTGTGTTTCACCTTTTGGCGTTACTTTGCCCACCAGCACATCACCTGCCTCGACCTCAGCACCAATATAGACAATACCTGATTCGTCGAGACGTCCAATCTGATGTTCAGACAAGTTTGGAATATCGGCTGTGATTTCTTCTGTCCCAAGCTTGGTATCCCGACTGACTACTGATAACTCTTCGATATGTATCGATGTAAAACGATCTTCAGCAACAATGCGCTCAGATATCAGAATTGAATCTTCAAAGTTATAACCGTTCCAGGGCATAAAGGCGACCAGCATATTCTGCCCCAGCGCCAGCTCACCCATATCAGTTGAGGCGCCATCCGCAATCACGTCATCCTTCTCGATTTTATCCCCGATCTTAACCAGCGGTCGCTGATTGATATTGGTATTTTGATTTGAACGCGTATATTTGATGAGGTTATAGATATCAACACCTACCTCGCCCATCCGGGTTTCCACATCGTGCACACGAACCACAATCCGGCTGGCATCCACATAATCAACGATACCGCCGCGTTCAGCACAGACTGTGGTTCCTGAATGTAATGCAACCACACGCTCAATACCTGTTCCAACCAATGATTTCTCTGCGCGCAAACAGGGCACTGCCTGACGCTGCATGTTAGATCCCATCAATGCACGGTTTGCATCATCGTGTTCTAAAAATGGAATTAATGATGCCGCAACCGAAACAATTTGCGCTGGTGCCACATCGACGTATTCAATCCGGTCCGGTGCCGATAAGGTAAATTCATTCTTATGACGGCACGACACAATTTCGCTTGTGAAGCGATTTTTTTCATCTAATTCGGCATTTGCCTGGGCAATGATATAATTACCTTCTTCAATAGCCGACAAATAATCGATTTCTTCTGTGACTTGGCCATTCTTCACTTTGCTGTAGGGTGTTTCTATAAACCCATATTCATTTGTTCGCGCGAAGAGCGCCAAGGAGTTAATAAGGCCGATGTTCGGACCTTCCGGTGTTTCAATCGGACAGACACGACCATAATGTGTCGGATGCACGTCCCGAACTTCAAAGCCTGCTCGCTCCCGTGTCAGTCCACCAGGCCCCAAAGCAGAAATGCGGCGCTTATGCGTAATCTCTGACAATGGATTTGTCTGATCCATAAATTGAGATAACTGGCTCGATCCGAAAAACTCACGTGCAGCAGCCGAGACAGGTTTCGCATTAATTAAATCATGCGGCATTAGGTTATCTGACTCTGCCTGACTGAGTCGTTCTTTCACAGCTCGTTCCACACGTACCAATCCTGATCTGAATTGATTTTCTGCCAATTCTCCAACTGAACGCACCCGTCGATTTCCTAAATGATCAATATCATCTATTTCACCACGTCCGTTACGTAATTCCACCAGTATCTTGATTACTGCAATAATGTCCTCGTTTGACAGCGTTTGAGAGCCGGTTAATTCTGTCTTGCCGATTCTTCGGTTAAATTTCATTCTGCCAACAACTGACAAATCATAGCGCTCAAGCGAATAAAATAAACCGGCAAATAATGCTTTAACTGCTTCCTCAGTTGGCGGTTCACCAGGACGCATCATGCGGTATATCGCAACCTGGGCAGTCATCTCATCAACTGTTTCATCAATTTTCAATGTCTGGGAAATATAGGCACCATGATTCAGGTCATTGACATACAGCGTATTAATCTTTTTAACGCCTGCCCCTCTTATCTTGGCTAATATCTGATCTGTAATCTCGTCATTGACGGAAGCGATAACCTCCCCCGTCTCTTTATCAACTATATTATGGGCAAGAATACGGCCCAGCACGAAATCTTCAGGTACCTCAAGCTGCGCAATTTTGGCTTCCTGCAGTTCGCGAATATGTTTAGCTGTAATTCTTTTATCTTTCTGGACAATTACTTTCTTATCATTGGTTGGAATATCAAAACTGGCAACTTCGCCTCTCAAACGCTCTGGCACGAGATCGAACTGAATTCCTTTATCTGAGAAATGAAAACAATCAAAAATAAAGAATTCTTTGAGAATCTGCTCTGATGTGCAACCAATTGCTTTCAGCAGCGTTGTAACTGGCATCTTTCGACGGCGATCGATCCGGAAATAGAGGCAATCCTTTGGATCAAATTCAAAATCAAGCCAAGAGCCACGATAAGGAATAATTCGCGCAGAAAATAACAATTTTCCAGAGGAATGTGTTTTACCCCGATCATGTTCAAAAAACACACCAGGAGAGCGATGCAATTGGGAAACGATCACTCGCTCCGTTCCATTAATCACGAAAGAACCTGTATTCGTCATCAAAGGAATTTCTCCCATATAAACTTCCTGCTCCTTGACTTCTTTCACAGTCGGCTTGGAAGCCTCCTTATCCATGATAGTCAGTCTTACTTTTGCCCGTAGCGGTGAGGCGTACGTTAATCCACGCTGCTGGCATTCCTTGACATCAAATACTGGTGATCCGAGCTCATAATTTATAAAATCCAGGCGTGCATTCTTTGTATGGCTTTCAATTGGAAAAATTGAATTGAAGGCAGCTTGCAAGCCTTGATTCTTACGTTTATTTGGTAGTAATTTTTCCTGCAGGAAAGCAGCGTACGATTCGAGCTGGGTAGCGAGAAGAAATGGAATTGGCAATACGCTAGCACGTTTGGCAAAACTTTTACGAATACGTTTTTTCTCGGTAAACGAATAGCTCATGAATTTTCTCCGGGAGAAGAAGGCAGAGGATTGAAGAGTTGAAGCCAAATAACTATCAATTGCGTAAACACCTACACTGACATATTAGATGGTCTAAATACCAAAGGCTGGCAGCTTTGATTGCTCGCCAGCCCCAAAATTTAATAACTTTTTTATTTAATTTCGCAAGAAGCGCCTGCTTCTATCAGTTGCTTCTGGATTGCTGCTGCATCTTCTTTTGAGATACCTTCTTTTACAGGCTTAGGTGCACCGTCAACCAGATCTTTCGCCTCTTTCAGGCCCAATCCAGTGACCGCTCTTACAACTTTAATAACATTCACTTTACTATCACCAGCCGATGTCAGTATTACAGTAAATTCTGTCTGCTCAGCTGCTGCTGGTGCAGCGCCACCACTCGGTGCCGCGACAGCAACTGCCGCTGTCGCAGCAGCAGATACGCCAAATTTCTCTTCCATCTCAGTAATTAGGTGAGACAGTTCGAGTACAGTCATGTTTGCAATTGCGTCTAATATTTCATTTTTTGATACAGCCATTATTCTCTCCTGGTTATTTCTGTGTTTAGCTATGAGTTAAATAGAAGTTTTAAGATGATTTGCTATCACGTACCATGGCCAAGCCACGTACGAATCTGGCAGGAATTTCATTAAGCGTTTGTACAAATTTTGTAACTGGCGCCTGCATTGTTCCCAGCAACTTCGATAACAATTCATCTCGACTGGGTAACGCTGCCAATACCGCAATATCTGTACGCGACATTACCCGCTCACCCATTGCACCTACTTTGATCACGAATTTTTCGTTACCTTTAGCAAATTCATGCAGCACTTTAGCTGCTGCAACCGGATCGGCGCCAATACCATAAACCAATGGACCCACCATATGCTTAGCAAGACCTGCATACGGCGTATCCGCAACGGCACGACGAACCAATGAATTCTTTATGACACGAAAATAAACGCCTGACTCACGAGTTTTAGCTCTTAACTGAGTCATCTGACCAACTTCCATCCCTCGATATTCAGCAATAATAATAGCTTGAGCATTGGCTACTTGAGCACTTACTTCGGCTACAATTGCTTTTTTTTCTTCAAGATTAAGACTCAAGGTTCACTCTCCATCAGTAAAAATAGTATCTGGAAAATAATTCTTACTTTCCAAGTACCACAAACTGGCGACCTTAAACCAGGAAAAAAACTCCTGTTTTGGGCTCACCATCTACGTTGGGTGTTATTCGCGCAATCAATAGCTGTCAATTAAATTGGTAACTATTTTGTAGAATACCTGCGAACTAAGCATTTAAGCTTCATCCAAACAAATTCAGAACCACCTGATCTTTATTCCGATGAATTCCCCAACGGTCTTTGACAATCCACCAAATATATGAATACTCAGTGGCCCAAAGTTCTTTTTATTGCGTTATATTTGCCTGGTCTATCCGAACTCCGATACCCATCGTGCTCGAAACTGATACTCGCTTCAGATAAATTCCTTTTGACGAAGTAGGCTTCGCTTTATTGAGCGCCTCAATCAATGCGACAAAATTTTGCTTTAATGCATCAACTCCAAACGATGCACGGCCAATCGTACAATGAATAATTCCCGTCTTATCGGCCCGGAATTGCACTTGGCCTGCCTTTGCATTTTTAACGGCTTTGGCAATATCAGTCGTCACAGTACCGACTTTTGGGTTCGGCATTAAACTACGCGGACCCAGTATTTGTCCCAGTTGTCCAACCACACGCATGGCATCCGGACTAGCAATTGCAACGTCAAAGTTAATATTTCCAGCTCTAATTTCAGCAGCTAGATCATCAAAGCCCACAATATCCGCACCTGCTTCTTCTGCTTCTTTGGCTTTATCACCTTGCGCAAATACAGCAACCCGCACTACCTTTCCCGTTCCAGCAGGCAAAACAACCGACCCGCGAACAGCTTGATCTGATTTCTTGGCGTCAATACCCAGATTGACCGCCACATCAATAGACTCATCAAATTTTGCCGTGGCAGTCTCTTTGACAATCCCCAGCGCTTCTTCTAGAAGATATATCTTATTACGGTCAGCTTTCCCTACAATTGCTTTATAACGTTTGGATGAATTTGCCATTTTACAAACCCTCGACTTCTATGCCCATGCTTCTCGCACTACCCGCCACAGTACGCACTGCCGCATCCATATTCGCAGCTGTTAAATCTGGCATCTTCAGCTTTGCAATTTCCTCAGCCTGACCTCGAGTCAATTTACCTACTTTATCTGTATGGGGTCTTGGACTTCCTTTACTGACTCCCGCTGCTTTCTTGATCAACACCGAAGCAGGTGTTGTTTTCATTATAAAAGTAAAGCTTTTATCAGCGTAAGCAGTAATTACTACAGGCACTGGCAATCCCACCTCCAGTTTCTGTGTCGCCGCATTGAATGCTTTGCAGAATTCCATGATATTCAATTGGCGCTGCCCTAAAGCCGGACCAATGGGTGGACTTGGATTTGCCTTTCCTGCCGGCACTTGTAATTTAATATAACCTATGATTTTCTTTGCCACTGCCATCTCCTATTGGGTGCTTGCGAGTATTTTTTACTCTCCCCTGTTTTAACGTCATACAAAAAAAACTATATTATTATTTATCTACTTTATTGCTTCTTCAATCAGGATTTTTCTACTTGATTAAAATCCAGTTCAACGGGCGTTGGTCGCCCAAATATCGAAACAGATACTCTAATCTTGCTTTTGTCGTAATTAACATCTTCTACATTGCCGTGAAAATCTGTAAATGGTCCTTCTTTAACTCTCACCGCTTCACCCATCTCAAAGAGTATTTTTGGCTTTGGCTTTTCTATGCCCTCTTGAATCTGATGAAGGATATTATCCACTTCCTTTTGACTGATTGGTGTTGGTTTCATAGCCGAACCACCAATAAACCCTGTTACCTTATCCGTACTCTTAACCAGATGCCATGTCTCATCCGACATATCCATCTCT
>JBBTCY010000211.1:0-2990 GCA_038043005.1 Pseudomonadota bacterium | reverse complement strand
CGGCTTTTCAGGCGGGTGATCTGCGGATTGATATTCACGCCGCCGATCATGATCATCGAACTCAATTTCAGGTATTTGCCATAGTCGCGCACGCTTTCTTCCACCTGTGCGGCAAGTTCACGCGTCGGGACAAGAATGAGCGCACGTATGGGCGGCCGTCCGTTGGATGGTCCTTTGACACTTTTGTCGGAAAGACGATGCAGGATCGGCAGCGTAAAGCCGGCGGTTTTACCGGTACCGGTTTGTGCACCGGCCAGTAAGTCGCCACCGGCCAATACGGCCGGGATGGCTTGCAATTGAATCGGTGTGGGAACCGTATAGCCACGTTCTGTGACAGCGCGGATAATCTCATCGGACAAGCCGAAATTTGAAAAAGACATAAAACTCCAGGAAGGGGGTTAACGGTCTGCCATTCCGGTCAGGACATGACAGTCAAGGTAAGCGGATGAAGGAACCTGCCATAAATCCAAATCTTATGCAGAGTATAATATGGGTTAATATAAAAATATCAACAATATCCGATAAATTTCTTGAAACCCGCCATGCATTTATACACCTATTCCGTCTCCAGTCTTGCCTTGCCGCAAACATCCCCATGAGTGACTATCCCGTCATTCACTGGAATGAAGCGGGTGAAGAAAAATCAGCCCGATGGTATTCAGAAAAGAATGCACCACCCCCCAAGCGTATTCTGGTGATTGATGACCGCATGACAGTGGATGCCGCCTACCGTCTGGCCTGTGAAGGCACTGCGCTGCTGTGGCGGGGCGATTTCCAGAATGCCCGTCAATTGCTGCAGGCATTGACACGGCGCATGGATAAAAAATCACCGGGACGCAAAACAAAAGAAACGGATGCATCGCCTGCGGAAACCTTTCACCTGCATCGTCAGGCACAATCGCAGCGCGCCCGGATCCTGAGCCAACTGCTGATTCCCTTCAACGCAGACCACAGCATTCCACTACACCGCGCGCCGGATGCGCGCGCAGCTTGCCTGGAAGCCTATGGATCCGGCACAGAAGCTTATATCGCATCGCTGCGCGAATTACAGGGGTTGATTGGCGCTTATGAATGGCGCAAAAAGGGTGTTGAGATCCCGGCCCTGGGTGCACGGATTCATCCGTATTACGGTGTTTTTGCACCGATCCGCAGCGAATACGTGGGATTGGTAGCCAAAACACCATTGCCTCCACTGGTCGCCACGCACTCCGTCGCATTTGATATCGGCACCGGAACGGGCATCCTGGCCGCCGTGCTGGCGCGTCGGGGTATCCAGCGCATTGTCGCCACGGACATGGATTTGCGTGCGCTGGATTGCGCGCGCGACAACCTGACCCGTCTGGAACTCATGAACCAGATTGATCTGGTGCAAGCCAACCTGTTCCCGGCAGGGCAGGCATCGTTGATCGTATGCAATCCTCCCTGGGTTCCCGCGCGACCCAGCTCACCCCTTGAGCACGCGATATTCGACCCGGAAAGCCGCATGTTGCTGAGGTTCCTGCAAGGCCTCAGCACACACCTGGCACCCGGCGGCGAAGGCTGGCTGATTTTATCTGATTTTGCCGAACATCTGGCATTGCGCACGCGCGCGGAATTACTGGCTGCTATTGAGGCAGCAGGCCTGAAGGTCCTGAGCAAATCGGATGTAAAACCCCACCATCCCCGCGTCTCGGATACCAGCGATCCGCTCCATGCTGCACGCACCGCAGAACTCACCTCATTATGGCGATTGACAGCACAGTAGAATTAAACTCAGAAATAATCAAGCAATTAACAGGCTGTTGAAAAACGTATTCGAGGCAACCGATGCAAGGCAAAAACAGGCGAAAAAGCGCAGTTTATGTATGATAAATGAGCATTTTGAGTCTGTTTTTAACACCGCAGCGGCAACGCAGATAGTTTTTCAACAGCCTGTTAAAGCTTGCTAAGAAATATTAAGCTGCCTGGTTTGTTCTGCTGCGACTTTAACTTCTTCCAGAATAGCATCCACTTCACCCGGATCAATGCCCAGATCAAGCCACTCCTGTTGAGTGATTTCCTGTTCGATATGCTCGGTAATGCCAAAACCCGGCAATATTTTTTCCGCGATACTGACCAGACGAACCAGGGATCGCGCCTCATCAGCATTGGCGTCATCCGGTGCATGGTGATAACGGATGACGGTAACGATTTCATCCGGCAATCCCCAATGCAGTGCAAGCCGCGCACCGATTTCACCGTGATGGATACCCAGCATGTCGTTTTCCAGCACCAGTTGCGGTGTGTCATCCATGATATTCAGTTTTTCGTACAGCGCGTTGCTGGCTGCTGTATCAAGATAGCTCAACGCACTGTAACCGATATCATGCAACAACCCGGCAAGAAATATATGATCGTCCATCGGACGCAGACGGGTAGGCATATGCCTGGCGATAATACGCATGGCCACAGCGATGGCCATGTTATGTGTCCACAAATCGGCAAACTTGAACTTGCCCTCATGTTGCGTGGCCAGTGCTGACATGGTCGCAATGCCGATGGCAACCGACTTGACACGCGCCAGGCCGAGACACATTGCCGCATCGGTGACTGAAGTCACGTTGCGCGGCGCGCCAAACAAGGCGGTATTCGATAACCCGACAATCTTGGCTGAAATCTGTGGATCCTGTGCAATGAGCTTAAGCAACCGCGCCTCACCTTCGTCCGTATCCAGCGGCAATGCCAGCAATTTCTGCGCAATGGCGGGCATGGCAGGCAGTGTATCGATGTTCTCGAGAGATTTTCTAAGGTCGTTGATGTCAGTCATGGCACATTCCTCTAGTTGATCAGTTTATTTTTACGGCATCTGCTCTGAATCGGAAATAAACCGATAGGGATCACTGATTACTACAACTCAGTATACTTTCTGGCACTCCCCCTGGCCTTTTCCACCGGATACTTCAGCGCATTTTTCTCGATCTTCTCCAGCACGATCTGCTTCACATCCAAACCATATTTATCCGCCAGCAGAA
>JBBTCY010000210.1:0-14611 GCA_038043005.1 Pseudomonadota bacterium | reverse complement strand
AATGTGGTTTTTCACGTTCTATCAATGCCCGCAATGCCTTGCCATCCGCCATGTTGATTACATGGGCGCGATGAGCAACCTGATGCCCCGGCGCATTCGCGTAACGATCAACCGCGATTGTTTCCACACCCAGCCGTTGCAGGGCGATAATCACTTCCTTGCCAAGCTCGCCGCTGCCCAGCAACATCACTTTGATAGCAGAAGGACTTAACGGCGTTCCGATGATTAATGGTTTTTTCATTGTGTCCCTATTCCCGGATAATTCCTCTTTTTCTGATCCTGTTGCACTAAAGCCCATTGCACATGCTCCCGCACCAGCGCGGAATCATCATCAAGCCTCCCCTGCAACGCCTTAACCACCGTAGCGGAAAATTGTGCATTACCCAACCCTACAGCAATATTGCGTAACCATTGCTTGTGTCCAATCCGACGGATAGGGCTGCCTGCCAGCCTGGTATTAAACTCCTCTTCCTGCCAGCTGAATAATTCAATCAACGTTACATTATCCAGACCATTACGCACATGAAAATCATCTTCGTTCGTAATTCTGGCAAATTTATTCCAGGGACAGACCAACTGACAATCATCGCACCCATAAATTCGGTTGCCAATCAAAGGCCTCAATGCTTCTGGAATGCTTCCTTTTAACTCGATGGTCAGATATGAAATGCAGCGCCTTGCATCAACCTGGTAGGGTGCAACAATAGCCTGTGTCGGACAGATGTCGATACATTTTGAGCAACTGCCACAATAATTACCAACTGCGCTATCGATTGGCAATGGTAAGTCAACATACATCTCACCAAGAAAAAACATTGATCCAGCCGCGCGTGACAACAACAATGTATGTTTGCCGCGCCAACCCAACCCTGATCTTTGCGCCCACTCCACTTCCATCACGGGCGCACTGTCCGAGAAAACGCGATAGTTGAACGGCCCCGCTTCCTCGGTCATCCTGTCAGCCAGTTTTTGTAAGCGTGCGCGAAGCACTTTATGATAATCACGTCCCAGCGCATACCGTGAAATAAACGCTTGCTCGCTGGCACGAATGACATCCCAACTGCATTTTACTTCTGGCGGCATGTAATTCATACACACTGAAATGACACGTTGCGTTCCCGGCACAAGTTCCTCTGGACGGGTACGCTTGGTACCATGTTTTGCCATGTAGTCCATATCACCGTGATACCCGTTATCCAGCCACTTCGACAAATCTGATTCAACCGTAGACGTATCCACACATGCATCTGCAATACGGATATCATGAAAGCCCAATTCTTTCGCCCATGCTTTTATTGTGATCGCCAGCGCAGTAAAATCCGGTAATACACTTGCGGAGATGTCTTTTTGCATAATTCTCATATTGATACGGGCTCAACTCAGAGCGCAACGTATTATCTTGCCGATGAAGCGGCTACATTAGCTTTGGGTGCGCAAATTGCTGATTTCTTGCACGCGGGCCTGGTTATTTATCTCAGTGGGAATCTGGGTGCCGGAAAAACAACATTCACCCGTGGCATTTTACACGGCCTTGGCTATCACCGTGTAGTCAAAAGTCCTACATATAATTTAGTTGAAATCTATAAAATTTCTAGGTTATACTTCTATCACTTTGATTTTTATCGATTCAATAATTATTCAGAGTGGGAAGAAGCAGGTTTTCGAGATTATTTTAATGCAGAGTCAATTTGTTTGGTCGAATGGCCTGAAAAAGCAGGAGAATTACTGCCTTCAGCCGATCTGCATATTTTTATCGAACTCCTTGAATCAGGGCGTAAATTTGAAATTCAAGCCGGAACTGAAGCAGGAAAGCGATGCTTAATACATCTTCAAGATTCGGAAGATTCTTAATCACATATTTTCGTGATCGCAGTATTTTGCCTGCAAGATCTTGTTTCTCTCTCCTTTTCCTGCTATTTCTATGCTCTTCCAGCACAACTGCTTTAGCTGCAGACACCATCGTACATGCCGTGCGTGTTGGGCCAACACCTGATTACACCCGTGTTACATTAGAATCGAATCAATCGCTGCAATATGAACTCAGCATGCTGGATAATCCCAGTCGAGTGGTCATTGATTTAAATAATGTCACACTCACGCCAGAGCTTTCATCCCTGCCACAAAAAATTAACATGGCCGATCCTTTTATTCAAAAAGTGCGCATCGGGCAGTTTAAGCCACAGACAGTCAGATTGGTATTCGATCTCAAAATCAATGTTGTCCCGCGCACGTTTGTCATCGCGCCAAAAGAAAATTTTGGCTATCGACTGGTCATGGATATCTATCACCCTAATAAAGCGGCAGAAGCCGACAGCGATGCCAAAAAACTGGATAAGCTTTTTGCCTTTTTGACTAACAGGGAAATAAAGACCGACCAGAAAATACCACCGATCAGTCAACAGATTATTCAGAAGCCTGTGCCCAGTGAGGCTGCCAAACATAAGAAACCAGCACCACCACGGATGATCGTGGTTGCCATTGATGCGGGCCATGGCGGCAAAGATCCTGGTGCAGTCGGTTATAAAGGCAATTATGAGAAAGACATCACGCTGTCAATTGCCAGAAAACTAAAAGAAAGAATTGATAAAGAGCCGAATATGCGTGCTGTCCTGACCCGTACCGGCGATTATTACCTGTCGCTGCCTCAGCGGCGTATCAACGCACGACGCGCCAATGCGGATTTATTCGTATCCATTCATGCGGATGCCAATCCCAAATCCCATGCACGCGGCTCTTCCGTTTTTACCCTCTCAGAACATGGCGCCACGTCAACCACAGCAAGCTGGCTGGCTAAAAAAGAAAATAGCGTTGATGGTGATTTAATGGGTGGTATCGATATCACAAAAAAATCAGCCGGCATGAAAGAATTGCTCCTTGACTTATCATTGAATGCGACCATCAATGACAGTATTAAACTGGCTGAGCATGTTCTCAAGGAAATTGGGGATTTTAATTACCTCCATAAAAAAAATGTTGAGCAAGCCGGATTCGCTGTCCTTAAGTCACCGGATATCCCATCCATTCTCGTTGAAACAGCTTTTCTGAGCAATCCGAATGATGAAGAAAAATTGATCAGTAACCGTTATCAAAATAAAATGGCTGATGCCTTGTTCTCCGGCATCAAGCGCTATTTTTCGGCTAATCCGGCACTGGCACGGACTGAAATGGCTCTGATCGATTAAGAATCTTCTTACTGTATCTTTTTTAGAGATTATCAGTTTTAATCCTGGCATTTCATAGCAATATGAACTGCAACATCTGTCGCGCAGATAGTAAAATAGCCCCTATTATCGATGCGAGATCCACATAATTAATTTAATGCCTATCCATATCGCCCATAATACTATGCCTCACCGGTATCAACTGAGCCGTGATCACTCGATAACACGCATTTCCTTAACCGGTGATTTTACTTTGACGGCTCTTGAACATGATTTTGAGAAGTTAACGGCTGAATTGACAGGTTATTCACATAACCCCAATGTTTACTGGGATTTGGCTGGCATCAAACAACTGGATACCAGCGGTATCGTTATGCTCTGGCGAATCTGGCAAGCCAAACGCCCCTTGCACATTCACTTACGTCCTGAACATGAGAAAATACTTGAGCGGATTGAAAATATGTCTGTCTCACAGCCAGAACCCAAAAAAAGAGATGCCTTATGGCCCTTTGTCACGGTTGGAAAACTTGTTTTGCTGCTATGGGAACATATAACCGGTCTTGTTATTCTCATTGGCCAATTACTTCTTGATTGCATCAATCTGATCCGCCATCCCACCTACATACCCTGGCGTGAAATCTCGGCAAACCTATATCGCACGGGTGCACAAGCACTGGGCATCACAGCATTGGTCGGATTCCTCATAGGCATCGTATTAAGTTATCTGTCTTCCAAACAGCTCCAGCTATTTGGTGCGGATATTTTTATTATCAACATTCTGGGCATCAGCATTATCCGTGAACTGGGCCCGATGCTGGCTGCCATACTAGTGGCTGGCCGCTCTGGCTCATCCATGACAGCGCAACTGGGCGTCATGCGCGTCACACAGGAGCTTGATGCACTGACCGTCATGGGCATTTCACACAGCCAGCGTTTGATACTGCCCAAGATATTAGGTCTTGGCATCGCAATGCCTTTATTAGTGATGTGGACTAGCGCAATCGCATTGCTCGGCGGCATGGCCGCAGCTGAATTACAACTGGGATTAAATTATCATCATTTTCTGACAGCATTGCCTGACGCCGTACCGATTGCTAATTTATGGCTGGGGTTAGGTAAAGGGGTCGTTTGCGGTATGGTCATCGCACTCATTGCCTGTCATTTTGGCCTGAGAATAAAACCCAATACGGAAAGCCTGGGTGAAGGAACAACATCGTCTGTGGTCACGGCCATTACAGTTGTTATTATCATTGATGCAATTTTCGCTATTATCTTCTCCGATGTAGGGCTCATTTAAACCAATGATCAGCTCGGATTGCATTATAGAAATCGAAGGATTGCATACCTGCTATGCGAATCATACCGTTCATCGCGACATCAATTTATGTGTCTATCGTGGTGAAGTATTAACGCTGGTTGGCAGTTCCGGCAGCGGCAAAACGACATTGCTGCGGCAGATGCTTGGCCTGGAAAAGCCATTCCAGGGTTCTGTGAAGGTGTTCGGCTATTCACGCCTTGATGATTCATTCAGTGACCCGTCTGATCATATAAAAAACCGGATCGGTGTACTTTTCCAGCAAGGTGCATTATTCAGCGCACTGACCGTTTTTGACAATGTGGCATTACCCTTGCGTGAATTGCATACGCTGACTGAAAGCTTGATTCGCGATATCGTCATGGTCAAGCTGGATATGGTTGCCATCGGACCGGAACACGCAAATAAAATGCCTGCGGCACTATCCGGTGGTATGATCAAACGCGTTGCCTTGGCGCGCGCGTTAGCACTTGACCCTGAGTTGTTATTTCTTGACGAGCCCACTGCAGGATTGGATCCGGAGCTCAGTGAAAGTTTCGTACAGTTGATTCTGGCACTGCGCAGCGAGATGGATTTATCGATTGTCATGGTCACACATGATCTGGATACGCTGACCGCTTTATCGGATCGCATTGCAGTATTAGCGGATCAACACATCATCACGATCGGTCCCCTGGATCAGATTTATAATTACCAACACCCATTTGTCACCAGTTTTTTTAAGAATATGCGAAATCAACCTGCATTAAAAGATAAATCGGAGTAACTATGGAAAATCGTGCGCACGCCCTTGCTGCGGGGATATTTGTGATTCTCCTGAGTATTACCGTAATTGCGGTTGCAATGTGGTTCGGTGGAGATACCATTCAGCGGAAAAATTATCTGGTAGTTACAAAAGAATCGGTAACCGGACTTAATCCGCAATCAGCTGTGCACTACCGGGGTGTCAATATTGGCAAGGTGGAGAGTATTCAATTCGATCCGGAAAATTTACAACAGATTCTAATCGATATCTCTATTGATCAGAATATTGCTTTGAGTAAAAGTGTATTTGCCCAACTTGGCTATCAGGGCGTTACCGGGCTTGCTTATATACAATTGAATGACGACGGCACCGAATATGAACATTTGCCACATGACACCTATATTCCTATGCGTCGATCTTTATTTGATGAAGTTGCCGGCTCCGGGCAGGATTTACTCAGTAATGTTAATATTCTTGTAAAAAAAATGCAGGAACTTCTGAATGAACAAAATAAAACCCAGATTTCGCAAATTTTACAGAATATAGAAAAAGCTACGAGAAATTTCGATGGTATTGCCAATCATCTACAACCTGTTCTAAGCTCATTTACTGAATTAACAACCGAATCCAATGCATTGGTAAGGCACCTCGACCAGCTTTTGAGCGAAATTAATCATACCGCGGCAAATGCCAATCAAAAAGGTGGTCTTTTTGATAATTTATCGCAAAGTACTCAGGAGCTTGCCGCAATCATTCCTGAATTGCGCAAAGTCAGTGGCAGTATCGCTAATAACTCGCAGAATCTTGACCGCGTGCTTCAGCAACTTGAAGAAAATCCACAGAGCTTATTGCTTGGTCGTCCTGCGTCACTACCCGGACCGGGAGAAAATGGTTTTGTACCACCTAAAGGGCGGATTAATCCATGAAAAAAATTCTCTTCAGTATCGGGATCCTGTTGTTATCCGGGTGCACTGTATTGCCCAGCCCAAAAACCAACAGTACAATCTATGATTTCGGTGTACAGCAGTCTCAGCAGACTCTGAAGACATTCAGTCCGCCCGACAAAATAAAAAGCCTGCAAGTAACAGAAATCAGTTCACCTGCATGGTTGAATAACACTGCAATTCACTATCGGCTGGCCTATCATAATCCTGCACAATTCCATGCGTATGCAAATAGCCGTTGGGCTGCGGCGCCAGCTATTCTACTGACCCAGCAAGTTAGAAATCGCATTGTCGCAAACACGCATAATCAGGTCATCAATGATAATATTACTGCGAGGGCTGAGTATGTTCTGTACATCGAACTTATCGAGTTCTCGCAGGTATTTGACACAACTGATGCCAGTTACGTAACCGTCAGCCTACGAACCAGTCTGGTTGAACGTAACTCACGTAAACTGCTCGCTCAGAAAAGCTTTCATACCACAATCGATACACCAACAGCTAATGCTACCGGTGCTGTAAGTGCATTAATTTCCGCCAGCAATCAATCAATCGATGAACTGATCGAATGGCTGGCGCAGGAATTACCTCAGTCGTGACGCATGACAGAACATTATGGTTATGTTATTTATGCGCCCGTTTGATTTAAACACTACGCTGTTATACTAGTATCCAAAATTTATATAGCTAAGGATAACCCCGTGCGATCAATTTGTTTCATTCTCTTGCTGGCGCTTTCACTCAGTGCATGTGGTCACAAGGGTCCGTTATATATGCCGCAAAATGACGAGTCTGATCAGTTTCTTCAAAAGGGAATGATCAAGAAATGAGTCAATTCCCTGAATTCACCTATCGCGATAATGAACTCCATGTTGAATCTGTTTCGTTGCGTCGCATCGCGGCAGACGTTGGTACACCCTGCTATGTCTATTCTCGTGCGGCATTAACTCAGGCATATCAGACATTCGATTCAGCTTTTCCCAATCGGGATCATTTAATTTGCTATGCCGTTAAGGCAAATTCGAATATTGCCATTCTTAACTTACTGGCCCGTCTGGGCAGTGGTTTTGATATAGTATCTGGCGGTGAATTACAACGGGTTATTAAAGCAGGTGGAGATCCACAGAAAGTGGTTTTCTCAGGTGTCGGTAAACAGATTGATGAAATGCGCATGGCACTTGCTGCCAGTATTTTATGTTTCAATGTGGAGTCAGAAGCCGAGTTATTTGCTTTGAATCAGACTGCTCAAGCAATGAATATGGTTGCCCCGGTTAGCTTGCGCGTCAATCCGGATGTCGATGCCAAAACCCATCCTTATATTTCAACCGGGCTGAAAGAAAACAAATTCGGTATTCCAATTAGTGAAGCGGAAAAAATTTATTTTTCAGCGCATCAATATCCATATATCCGTTTTACTGGTCTGGATTGTCATATTGGCTCCCAATTGACCGAACTTGAACCGTTCATGCAAGCCAGCAAAAAAATGCTGATACTATTAAATCAATTGCAATCCCATGGATTGGAAATAGAGCATCTTGATCTTGGCGGTGGATTAGGCATCAGCTACACGAATGAGACCCCTCCTTCGATACAGAATTATATTGCAGCGCTCTGCGCAAATACCGGGCATATTAAGCAGCGTCTCATCATTGAACCCGGTCGCGCGATGGTAGGTAACTCCGGTATTTTATTGACGCGAATTGAATACCTGAAACATACTCCGGCGCGCAATTTCGCCATTGTGGATGCGGCAATGAATGATTTGATGCGTCCGGCATTGTATGATGCCTATCATGAAATTCTTCCGATCAGCAGAAATGCCGGAGAGATCAAGAATTACCAGATTGTCGGCCCTGTCTGCGAATCAGGCGATTTTCTTGGACGTGACCGTGAACTTAACCTGGCCAGTGGTGATTTATTGGCGGTCATGTCAGCGGGCGCTTATGGCATGAGCATGAGTTCAAATTATAATACCCGTCCACGTGCTGCTGAAGTAATGGTCGATCACGATACTGTTCATATTATCCGGCAGCGTGAGACAATAGACCAGTTAATCGCAACAGAAAAAATTCTTTCTTAAATAAATTTTAAGATAATATTAAGACCATAGAGCGTGGCGTTTCTTATGTGCCACCTTAAAATGGAACCTCCGGCCTACCATCACAGTAGATAACGTATATCATTGACATATGATGAATCCGTAATGACCAGTCTTGCCAGCACTGATGACGAGCAGTATCAGGACCATATCCTGCAAGGTGTATCACGTACCTTTGCACTCACCATTCCACAATTACCCGAAAGCTTGCGGCGTGTTATCGGGAATGCCTATCTGCTATGCCGCATCACCGATACAATTGAAGATGACAGCGCTTTAACTCTGGAACAAACACGTCAACTGGCGGATATGTTTTCTGATGTTGTGTGCGGCACCGTTCCGGCGGAAGAGTTCGCAGATCGGTTATATCCCTTGCTCTCTGAGCATACCATCCCGGCAGAACATGAATTAATTAAAAACACACCGGTTGTGATCCGCATCACACATAGCTTCAATACCACCCAACGCCAGGCTCTGGAACGATGTGTCCGGATTATGGGGCGTGGAATGGCAGATTACCAGGAAACTGAATCACTGGAGGGGTTAAAAGACCTGTCTGCGCTGAATGAGTACTGTTATTACGTCGCTGGCGTGGTGGGCGAAATGCTGACGGATTTATTCTGCGATTATTCACCGGAAATAAATCACAATAAAGCCGCTCTGATGAAGCTGTCCGTCTCGTTCGGACAAGGTTTGCAGATGACAAATATTCTCAAGGATATTTGGGAAGATCGCAAAAGAGGCGCCTGTTGGCTACCGCAGGAGATTTTCCAGCAACAAGGCTTTAATCTGGGTAATTTACAACCCGGCATGTCGGATGCACGATTCGAGGCCGGACTGGGAGAGTTAGTCGGTGTCGCCAAGGGACACCTGCAGAATGCACTGGCTTATACCTGCCTGATTCCTCTTCAGGAAAAAGGCATCCGCCGGTTTTGTTTATGGGCAATCGGCATGGCAGTGTTAACACTGAACAAGATTAACCAGCATCGTAGCTTTAATGAAGGCACACAAGTCAAAATAACCCGCCGCAGTGTAAAATCGACCATTGTGGTGACTAATCTGTTAACAAGCCACAACTGGGCACTCAATCTACTATTTAAATTATCATCCCAAAACCTGCCTGATGCTCCCCTGCAAAAAGTTTTATATTCCAAAGACTAGATGACAACGTTACAATCTATCCTGAGTAAATTCCTACTGCCGACAAGAACCTGACTCGCGCTTTAACTTTCTTTTTTACGATAAATCACAAGGTATCGTTTCATCATGAAGTCTCTGGTTACTGGTGCATCTGGATTCCTCGGTTCTGCTGTTATGCGCTGTTTACTGTCAGCCGGGCATGATGTGCGGATACTGGTCAGACCACATAGTGACCGACGTAATTTTGAAAATCTTGCTGCTGAAATTTTTGAAGGTGACTTGCGTGATCATCAGTCACTCAAAAATGCAATTCACGGGTGTGACAACTTATTCCATGTTGCTGCTGATTATCGTCTCTGGGTTCCTGATCCGGCAACCATGTATGACATTAATGTCAATGGTACACAGGCCTTGATAATAGCAGCTGCTGAAGCAGGCTTAAAGCGCATTGTTTACACCAGCAGTGTCGCAACATTAGGAGTGAATAATGACGGCTCTTCTACCGATGAAAACACACCCTCCGATCTGACGATGATGACCGGACACTACAAGCGCTCAAAATTTATTTCCGAGCAAATCGTCAAACAATTGACAGACCAGCATCAACTGCCTCTTGTCATTGTCAATCCATCAACGCCGATCGGCCCAAGAGACATACGGCCTACACCAACCGGTCGTATTGTCGTTGATACATTACTCGGAAAAATGCCAGCTTATGTCAACACTGGCTTAAATATTGCCCATGTTGATGATATCGCCCAAGGGCACTTATTGGCGTATGAACGCGGCAGACTGGGAGAACGGTATATTCTCGGCGGGGATAACATGACTTTGTTACAGATACTTCAAATCATCGATGAAATAAATGGAAAACCATGTCATCGCATTAATCTTCCAATTAATGTCATGTTGCCAATTGCCTGGATAATGGAAAAAATCGCCTTGATTAAAAATACTGAACCTCGGGCAACGATCGATAGTATTAATATGGCTAGAAAAATAATGTTCTTTTCCAGTGAAAAAGCCAGTCGGGAATTGGGATATCACCACCGACCCGCCACAGAGGCACTTAGCGATGCAGTCGAGTGGTTCAAGAAAAACAACTACTGCAATTAACTATATAGATTCTGGTCAATTAAGCGATATCTATTCATCTTTCTGCTGCCTGGCGACTATCAACTCAACACCTCGATTAGCCAGTTGATCAGCCCGTTCATTACCATCATGGCCAGAATGCCCACGTACCCAGAACCATTCAATCTCATGGTATTGCACTAATTGATCCAGCTGCTTCCATAAATCTTCATTCTTGACCGGCTTTCTGTCAGCTGTACGCCAACCCCGTTCTTTCCAGGATTTAATCCATTGACTGATACCCTTCTGCACATATTGTGAATCGGTATGTAATTGCACTTTGCAAGGCCGTTTCAGTGTTTCCAGAGCACGAATTGCGGCAAGCAGTTCCATGCGATTATTTGTTGTCAGTTCT
This sequence comes from Pseudomonadota bacterium, assembly GCA_038043005.1. Lineage (GTDB taxonomy): Bacteria > Pseudomonadota > Gammaproteobacteria > Burkholderiales > Nitrosomonadaceae > Nitrosomonas. The sequence continues at coordinate 3,719 of JBBTCY010000210.1, read as the reverse complement.
TCTCCGCCAAAGATCTCACGTGCATGCTCAGCATATTTCAGGAATGCACCCCATCCGCCTATACCTGGATTACCTTTACACGCACCATCCGTATAAATTTCGACAATTCTTTCACCTGCAGAATTCATGGTTCCTTATTGTCAACAGGTAGTTTCATGACTTTTCTTCATTAACATTGTTATTATATTTCTGCGTCGCGGGCGCTATTTTCTTTTCGCTCGATAAATTTTTCTTCCATGCTGGTTTGATAATATGCATGCCATGCATATGCTTTATTGCATGAAGAAAATAAACCCCACCAGAAATTGGCCACCACCGATCCCCAGCTGCTTCCATGAATTTGAACCGCTGGCGCCATTTTTCCTGCTTAAATGGTGGAGCATAACAACATAGCTTGCCGCCAGACATTTCAAAATCAAGCAATTTCAACCAGTCTTTAAGTCGTGGTAGCGCGATGAAATTCCCATTCCATGGAAAATTACATTTTCTTGATTTTATATACTGGCATGTACCCCATAGGCTAAACGGATTAAAACCTGAAATGACGATATGACCTTCTGGAATTAATATGCGATGTGCTTCTCTGAGCAGCTGATGAGGATTATGATGAAACTCCAGTATGTGTGGCATAATGACCAGATCCATACTGTTACTTTTGATCGGCAAGAAATCGGCCTTTGCCAGTAAAGAGGCTCCCGTCTCGCTACCAATCGTAAATTGCAGCGGCATGCGGTTCAATTGCAGAAAATTAAATTGCGGCAACCCAACCTGAACCGCATTATAACCAAAGATATTTGCAACAACCTGATCAAAATATCGCTGTTCATTATTGATTAAATATTGACCAAGCGAGGTTTCAAACCATTGGTGAGTATTTTGTTCACTCATATATAATGATTGCCTATATTTGTAGCCGTTATGTAATTCGTCAGAAACAGAATTAACACCAAGATACTGGACTTTATGCTGAATGTGCATCCCGTACATGCCTTTAGAGATAATTATATCTGGGTAATACACACTGCCAGCTACGCAGCTGTTATTGACCCCGGCATTGCCGATCCGGTATTCGAATACCTGCGATCAGAGAAACTGCAACTGATCGCAATACTGAATACCCATCACCATAATGATCATACCGGTGGAAATATTGAGTTACACAATCAATCTGATGTTCCAGTATACGGCCCTTCCACTGAAAGAATCCCTGCGCTCACCCATCCGGTTAAAGAAGGCGACACGATTCACTTAAAAGAATTATCGCTTCATTTAACAGTCCTCGATACACCTGGTCATACAATCGGGCATATCAGCTATTTTTCTTCGGGTGTCACAAAGATGCTGTTTTGTGGCGATACATTATTTGCTTGTGGTTGTGGACGAGTATTTGAAGGAACTGCGGAGCAAATGTACCACTCATTACTTAAATTGACCAATCTCCCGGATGAAACCTTAATGTATTGCGCGCATGAGTACACGTTAGGAAATATGCAATTTGCCAAACATGTAGAACCAGGTAACGCATTACTTCTAGAGATTGAAAATATAGCGAAAGAACAACAATCCCAGAATAGACCGACATTACCCACAACTATTGCGCGCGAGAAAGCAATCAATCCATTCTTGCGTTGCCAGCAACCTGAAATTATTTACAATGCCTGTTTATATGCGAAGAAAACATTATCAGATCCAATCAGCATTTTTGCCACATTACGCGAATGGAAAAATAATTTCTAAATCATTCTCATAGCTAATGATTTAGCTCCCTGATACTCAAACTACAAATTTCTTTTAAGAAAGAAAAAGGCAACTTGATTAATTACTGATCCAGTAAATCAAATTGCCTTTTTTATACTGATCAAGCAAGTTAAATAGATTCAATTACTTGTTCAATCAAATAGTCATTAATTCATAACTATTTTTTTGGCTTGCCGGCACGCAAAACTGGATAATGCTGAATAAAAACCATGTCCTGTGCCGCATTTTCCTTGTGGCATGCTGAACATGCTTCGTCAGCCTGCAAAATTCCCTGTCTTGCTTCATAAGATTCGAAACCAAAGAATGCCCAATTACCAGGTTTGTCGGCAAAACGCTTCTTATCTTTTACCATTGCTGCAATTCCATTGAATTCACCCTGGAAATAACCATTTCCACTGGCCGACTCCTTGGCACCTACACTGACTAATTCCTTAACGATAACTGTTCCATCACGGAATTCACCCGTTTTCTTCCAATGTTCCCAGCTTGTTGGATCAATATAGACATTATGGAATTCAGGAAATGCTGGTTTTCCATCATTCATATCATTCGGTGTAACAGGTGCGCCTACAAAAATCCATTCCCGATAGCCCCTTGGACGAAGCAGTACGTTGTCTTGGGTAAATTTACCAAAATTCTGATCCTTATGATGTGCATGGTGCTCACCGGAAGCACTTACAGGAGCTGATTGAGCAATTAACATACCCGATAACAACAGTGGCACAATACCACCTAACAACGTCTTTTTTAACTGTGACATAATAAGCCTTTAAATTGGTTAAAGAAACGTAAAGAAAACAGCAAGCAAATATAACTGCCTTCAGCCACTTATGGTAGTCAGACAAGCTATCTTCGTCAAGAGGATAACTCCACTCAACTGTAAATAAGATTTAAGAGATGTCATACGAATACCTATTCCTGAGATTTCTCTCTTATTGATATCCACACAGCATATCCATGATTTCCGATGTTTATGAGAAATATGATTTAACATATTGTATATAGGTGATTAATAGAATCTTGCAATTATCAATTTTTAAATTAAGAACTATTTTTGCAAAGCTAGAGCAAGTAACAAAACAAAGTCATTTGGTTTCATAAGGCAAATCGGGTATAATTCCCCGCTTTCTTTGGGTCGTTAGCTCAGCCGGTAGAGCAGCGGACTTTTAATCCGTTGGTCGCCAGTTCGAATCTGGCACGGCCTACCAAAGAATCAAGGGGTTAGCTTAAACGCTAGCCCCTTTTTTATTTACGGGGTTACGCTGGGGTTACATTTCAAAGAAACAACAGGCAATAAAAAACCCGCCGTGAAGCGGGTTAGTTTTGATACGGGTAAAAAAACAACCATCCGGCTATGCTTTTTTGCACTGGTTGATGCGGATAAATCAAACCAAAGAGAGGAAAATTGATTTATGCTTTTTAGAGTTATCTGGCCTCCGTTGGTTCCCTTGATGATTCAGGTAATTATTTTTAGAGCAATTCTTCGGGGTGGAAATACGCTGCACCAAGCAACCACTGGCCGTTGCACTTTGAACTTGAATCCGCCCTTATAGAAATTGACCACAAAAGCCACGAAAGTCTTAATCATCAAAGCCAAACACTGACAATAGTCCGATAAACATCATTGATCGCTCAAATAGCTTTAATTTCGTCTGGATTTATATACGCAGCAGTTGCTTTCCTGAATTTATCGGCATGTTTATAGATATCTGATAATTCATCAATAGAGATAATATTTTCCTCGCTTCCATCAAATAACCCGAGTGATAACTTTGATGGATTATTAAATCTCAAGCGACAAATAGGTTTGCGGTTATTATCATCGAAAAGGATAGCACAGTAACTTTTTGCATCCCTCATAACAATTCTTTTTGGGTCGGTTAATTCGCATAAAATTGCACGCACTATGCGGAATCCTTCCATTTCTTCATTACTGGTGGTTATGACACTGGATTCCTGAC
>JBBTCY010000209.1:0-4603 GCA_038043005.1 Pseudomonadota bacterium | reverse complement strand
CTAGCAATAACCGAATACAATACAGCGTTAAAAGAGCCGAGGCCAGATCCCGGAAAACTGAAGAATCTGGCTTCCAGAATTAAACAGGCTGAAGCAGCATGGGATAATCTACCGTTATTACTCGGTTCCGGGCCGGGCTTCGACGCAATGTCGCAGGCACACCAGAAACTGGCTAATTATGCAAAAAGCTCAAAAACCCCTCAAGACTTCGCTGAATTGGTTGATGCAACCGATGCTTTTGCTAATCGCGCCAGAATCATTGCAGATGCCATTAAAACAATCCGGGAAACGAAGGAGTAAACAGCCATGACAAACCTTGAACTGATCCGACTTATAGGCGATGTGATTGTCGACATAGATGTACTTCGCTCTACGTTCAGTCGGGAAACAAGCAACCGAAGAAAGCTTGACGATATTCGCGATGAATTGGATGTCTATCAACGAAAATTAGTGCGCAACGTAATTGCTGACAATACCGATCAATTTAAAGAACTTACAACATCACTTAAAGGAATCAATGGAACGCTGCGTCAAACAATTGAAGACGTAGACAAGACTGCACAAACATTGGAAACACTGGTTAAATTTGTCAGCGTCGTCCAGAAAGTCGCTGAATTGGCATCTTAACAACTTAAGGAGCCTCGGAATGACAGATCAGGATTACTCAGAGTTTCCTTAACAAATCCACTCCGCTCATTGACAGCAAGGAACGTTCGTAATGTCATCATTCAAAAAATAAACATGTCTACCCATATTGCATGGCCCATAAAGTCTCGAGAACTGCATAATCATCACTTTGATTCGACGATCTGGAATGATTTCCAGTTTCGATCCAATGATATTATTATTATTGCGACCTATGCCAAATCAGGCACCACCTGGATGCAACAAATCGTAGCGCAGATGCTGTTCAACGGCGACCCCGACCTGTCCGTCGCGGAAATATCGCCCTGGCTCGATCTGCGCGTGCCACCCAAGGCGGTAAAATTACCTTTAGTGGAAGCACAGACTCATCGCAGAATCCTGAAAACACACCTTCCAGTCGATGCGCTGGTCTATTCGCCCAAGACCAAATACATCTATATCGGTCGCGATGGCCGCGATGTCCTGTGGAGCATGCATAACCATCACATCAACGCCAATCAGGCCTTGTAGCTGCATTGAACGATACGCCGGGAAGGGTAGGTCCGCCTTTTATGCCGCCTCCATCCGATATACGCCAATACTGGCATGACTGGATCGATAAGGATGGGTACCCATTCTGGCCATTCTGGGAAAATATTCGTTCCTGGTGGCAGATTCGCGCGTTACCGAATCTGCTACTCGTTCACTTCAATGATCTCAAGCGCGACATACCGGGAGAAATGCGCCGGATTGCGCACTTTCTTGACATTCCCATCGATGAAGCCAGATGGCCAGATATCCTTGAATATTGCTCATTCGACTGGATGAAACAAAATGCCACGAAAAGCGTTCCCCTCGGCGGGGCATTCTGGGATGGCGGTGCCAAGGTATTTATCAACAAGGGCGTGAATGGCCGCTGGATGGACACATTGACTGCAAAAGATTCAGCTGACTATGAAGCCAGAGCCATACATGAACTCGGATCTGAGTGCGCGCACTGGCTTGTTGGCAAACAAGGTGACTGAAATACATCCACGCATCATGAAACTCATTTAATCGGCGCAACCTGCACCTGATTAAACGGTTTGTGCTGGAAAAAATTATGGATATTGCCGGCAAGCTGATCCAGCAGGCGTTGCCTGGATTCCCGACTGGCCCATGCTATATGGGGTGTCACAATAAGGTTTGCCTGTTGATACTGCAATAATGGATTGTCATGGGTCGGCGGTTCTTCCCGCAACACATCAATGGCGGCTCCAGCGATACGGCCGGTAGCCAGGCTGTGCAGCAGATCTGCTTCATTCACCACTTCCCCGCGCGCCGTATTAATGAGGTAGGCGGTGGTTTTCATCAGTTCAAATTCCCGCCGGCTGATCAGGTTACGGGTTTCTTCCGAGAGCGGACAGTGCAGGGTGATAAAATCTGCCTGACTGATGACCGCATCAAACGATAATCTGCTTTGCCGGGCTGGTTTGCCTTTGTGCTCCGCAATCAACAATTGCATACCGAATGCCCTGGCCACGTCACCCACGGCTTTGCCCAGTTCACCGAACCCGATAATGCCCAGCGTTTTCCCCGATAGCTCTTCTATGCCAAAATCGAGCGGGCAGAAATGCGGGCTTGCCTGCCAGCCACCCTTTTTCACCAGTTGCTGGTATTCCACAAAACGGCGCGAGCAATTCAGCATAAACATGAAAACATGCTGTACCACAGAAGGGGTAGCGTAGCCCCGCACGTTACAAACCGGTATGTTTCGTTCGGCGGCTGCCGCAAGATCAATATTGTTATAACCGGTCGCGGCAACACAGATTAATTTGAGATGACGCGCAGATGCTATGGCCGGCCGATTCAGAAATACTTTATTGCTGACGATGACTTCGGCATTCCTGATTCTCTCCGCAACCTGTTCTACTGTGGTTTCATCGTGGTAATACCACGGCGATATCGCCCGTTCCAGTGCCGTCTGATCCATATCGCCACGAGTAACAGAGCCAAAATCAAGAAAAACCGCGCGCATCGCATTGCCCGGAACAAGTCACAGAACTGTCCATCACCGTTTACCGACAAATCTGTCTTGTATCCTTTCATCTTCCACCATATTGGGATCAAAAGGCGGCGGTGTTTCTGCGGGCGGAATGACGCCAGGACATTTCTTGGCAACCGCCCACTGCTGTATGGCATCATATTCGCTTTTCAGCCGCATATACTCGGCTTCCTGCTCTTTTGTGCCACCGAGTGCAAACAATACCGGCCAGGATAGCGACATATCGGCACCCAGAATCCATTGATTATTAGTCGGCGGCGCACCGTTGTCACCTTGATTGCTTATTAACTGATTCACTTTTGCCTGAATTCGCTGAACTTCGGCGGATAATTGTTCACAGCTATAGGATTCAAATTGTGCAGGCGAGAAGTAGGTGGCATCCATCGTGCGCGGGGTTGTCGTACACGCGGACAGCATAGCCACAACGGAAAGTGATGCAGTGATTGATCGTTTCATAGTACCCACTTTGATTGGAGTTTTAACGCCTGCAAGTAGCTTCCTTGCACCGATTGATGTTAAATTGTACACCGTAACCAGCCTTCCCTGTAAATACCCATTATCTACCCACTGCACCCCATTGATCCAAAGCAAGCTCAATCAGTACCGCATCCATCCAGCCTTCACATTGCTATGTGGCGCGACGATCTGGGGATTGATCTGGTATCCCTATCGGCTGCTCGATCAGGCTGGCATCGGTGGCGTGCTCTCAACAATCGGCACTTACCTTGTCGCGTTGCTGCTGGGATTGCTTCTGTTCCGAAGAAGCATCCAGCCCGCTCTTATTTTTAATGGCCAGGCACACCTGTTATTCGGTATCTGTTTTTTTGCCGGATGGGCAAATATTGCATACATTCTGGGTGTTTTACTGGGTGAGGTGATGCGCGTATTGCTTTTGTTTTATCTGGCGCCGTTATGGACCGTCTTCTTCTCGTGGTTCCTGTTAAACGAAAAATTAAGCAGACCCGGCTATTTTGTCATCACACTTTCACTGTCCGGCGCAATCATCATGCTATGGCAACCCGGAAGCAATCTGCCCCTGCCAATATCTTATGGCGACTGGCTGGGTTTATCGGGTGGATTCCTGTTTGCTCTGGTTAATGTACTGGTGCGCAAGGATCAGTCGCACAGCATCGAGTTAAAGTCGATGTCAATCAGTTTGGGTGCCGTGCTGGTGGGACTCGGTTGCAGCCTGGCCATGGAATCGTCACTGCCTCTGTCGGCCATCACAGTCAATACGGGATTGTTGCTGTTTGGCATCGGATCGGTCATGTTCGCCATGAGCCTGCTGCTGCAATACGGTTTGACCCACATTCCCGCTAACCGGGCGATCGTCATTTTATTGTTTGAACTGGTCGTTGCCGCCATTGCTGCACATTTCCTAGCCGATGAAGCCATGTCAAGGACGGAATGGATCGGTGGCGCCATGATCATTTCAGCCAGCCTGTTCTCGGCAAAAATGAATCAAACCTGATCCTTCCGGCTACACAAAATTATGGTTTGTTTTTGAGTAAATCCTTGAGATTGGCAAAAGGATTGAAGGTAGCAGTGGATTCAGCATTCTGGCTATGCGTGCGGCCCATGGAATCCTTGATCTTGGAGTGTTCATTCTCATGGCAATAGGTACACAGCAACTCCCAATTACTGCCATCCGGCGGATTATCATCGTGATTGCTGTTCTTATGATGCACTTCCAGCAATTGCAGGTTTTTGTGATCAAACGTTCGCGCACAGCGGCCACACACCCACGGAAATAATTTCAGCGCCTGTTCACGGTAACCCCTGGCACGTTTTTCTGCATTCTGCCGTGCTTCCAGAACCACCCGATCCAGTTTGCCGGTTTCTTTCGCCATGATTCAGTTTCTCCCTTAAAAAATTGTGGAATACGCGTTTAAAGATCCCATCTGTCGCAGCAATGATATCAATTTCATATCCACC
>JBBTCY010000208.1:3410-10345 GCA_038043005.1 Pseudomonadota bacterium | reverse complement strand
TAGTTTAAATAGGATGGAACAACTATTTTAGTTTTTAAAAAAATAGCTAGCTTTTTCGATGAGTGGATTCAGATTTTGTATCAAAGCGTTGCAGTATATGATGCGTCATGCTCTTGGCGAGTTCTTCTTCACCAAAAAATACGGTACCCAGCTTGTCTTCGCGCAATAATTTCGTTTCATCTTCACTCCGGGTACGCAACACAATTTCAATTTCCGGATTCAGTGTGCGTGCTGTATCAATCATCTGACGAACATTCAGTGGATCAGGCGTCGCAATGACCAACATCGCAGCATCCGTGATGTGTGCCTGTATCAGCACTGAGGGTTCTGTAGCATCACCTGATACTGCATTCTTGCCTTGTTTACGAAGATCTTGTACGAGTTCACGATTTTGCTCCGCTATGATATAGGGAATGTCCTGTTCATCCAGAGCGTTTGCAATGCGCTGGCCGACATGACCATAGCCCACAAGAACAATCTGGCCTTTCAGAAACTTGCGTTCTGTGCTCATGGGCAGTTCTGCAAATGGATCATCACGATTTTCATATTGGCGTGCCATTGCAGAATGTTTCAACATCCAGTTTCTGACAGGCACAATAGCAGCAAATGCAATCGGATTAAAAGCAATAGAAATTAAAGCACCTGCAAGCACTAAACTCATTCCCTCAGCAGGCATCAACCCAAGCGACAAGCCCAGTCCTGCCAGAATAAAAGAAAACTCACCAATTTGCCCTAAACTGGCAGCGACTGTCAGTACTGTATTGAGTGGATAGCGAAGCATAAAAACCAGCACCATGGCTGCCATGGATTTTCCCACAATAATAATCGCCACCACACCTAAAACACGCATAGGCTCTTCGATTAAAACAGCCGGATCAAACAGCATGCCCACTGATACAAAAAACAAAACGGCAAACGCATCACGTAATGGAAGTGATTCTTCAGCAGCACGATGACTGAATTTGGATTCGCGCATGACCATCCCGGCAAAGAACGCGCCCAATGCAAAAGACACATTAAATAATGCTGCAGCACCATAAGCTATGCAGATAGCAACTGCAACGACAGCCAATGTAAACAATTCACGAGAGCCTGTACGGGCAACCTGCCATAGCAGCCAGGGCAATACGCGACGACCGACAATTAACATCAAGGCAATAAAGGCTGAAACCAGCAACAATGTATGTCCTATTGTGAGCCAAAGCGGCTTGGATGCACTTTCTGTCCCATCTGTCCCTCCCAGCATGGTCGAAAATGATGGTAAAAGTACCAGAATCAGTACCGTTACCAGATCTTCGACAATCAACCAGCCGACGGCAATACGACCGTTCATGGTTTCCAGAAAACCACGTGACTCAAGCGCCTTAAGCAACACCACCGTACTGGCACAGGATAATGACAAGCCCAGAACCAGTCCAGCGCCAATACTCCAGCCCCACCATGTCGCCAGGGCCATGCCTAGACTGGTGGCAACAGCCATTTGAACAATTGCACCGGGCACAGCGATACGTTTGACAGCAAGCAAATCATCCAGTGAAAAATGCAACCCAACACCAAACATCAGAAGCATGACACCGATTTCTGATAATTGAGAAGCAATACCAATGTCTGCGACAAACCCGGGGGTTGACGGGCTAATCGCAATTCCGGCCAGCAAATAACCTACCAATGCGGGGGTTTTAAGTCGCTCCGCAATAAACCCAAAAATCAAGGCTAAGCCAAAACCGGCTGCAATCGTAGTGATCAAGGCAACATTATGTTCCATTTGAATTCCAGTGTTTTTTCTTCATAAGAGTATTTACTGCTTATTTGATTTGCTCTATCAAGCTTATCTAATAGAGTGTGTTACGGTCTTTAAGCGAGCGCAGAAAACAATTTCCCTGAATGATCTCATATTCCTTGAACTAAGAATATCTATACCATTCGGCAGAAAATGGAGTATTTGAATTCAGTTGTTTTAGCTGATACTGACTTTTAGTGCGTTTCAATTTCGATGTTATCAGACATCATATCGGATACAGCAGGTGTGTTTAAAAATTTCTCAAATTCAATGCGTTCTTCTGTGATGGCTTCCAGAATCTGGCGTTTAAACTCATCGCGCGAGAAAGTTTCCTCCAGCACCAGCAACAGCTTCTCAACGGTCAATCCAATGGCGACCCCACCGATAATGCCACCGATCGCTGCACCAATTGCAGTACCAATCCCCGGAATGATGGAGCCGATTGCCATACCCGTTGCAGCGCCTGCCGCCGCACCACCCAGGGCACTGATTGCTTTACCGGCAGTCACTTTGATTAACGCCTGCGCGCCGAGCTTGATCACACCCTTACCGGCCACCTTGGCTGTGATCTTACCAGCGATTGCTCCGGTAATGGCGCCGGCAGTACCAATGCCACCAGAAATCAGCATGCGGTTCTCAAGATTGACGATGACACTGTGTGCGGGCGGCTCCTTGAGCGCATTCAGCGAGGCATGTCTCACAACGTCAAGTTGTGAGACATTCACCGGTTCAACACGATTCTCGGTCAATATCTGTTCAACTTTCTGCAGATGCTCAGACCGCAATTGCTGGTTATTTTTCAGTACCTCTTCAATGGATTGCTGCACCGGCCCGAACACATTGCCTTTCATCAGATAACTTTGCAGCTTCTCAGCCATCCAGTTTTCCAGCACACCGGTGGCCAATGCGACAATACGTTCATATTCACCCGGCAGGCTGTAATACCAGTCCAGATAATCATCCACATTATCAATCATTTGCTTAAACCCGACATCCGTCGTTTCTCTCAATTTCCCGATTGATGCTTCCAACCGGCCAAGGCTCTCGAGATAGGCTTGTTCAATCTGTTCGGTTGTTCCGGGCTTGTAGTATTCATCCCCGATCCTTTCCACTGTCTCGATAACTGCTTGCCGGGAGGTGTGCAACTCACTGACGGTCTCCGGATTGGAGCGCAGCCAGGCATCCACATAAACAGTCGATGGCACATAAATGAACAATAGAAAGAATGTAGTGAATGCGGATGTGATCGCCCAGGCAAGTGGCGGGATAGAAGGCGGCTGATCCGTGTCCTGGATGGGGCCGAATACCCGCCGGTATTCGGCGGCTGGCACCATGAAGCTGGAAATACCCAGCGCAATATTATAAAAAAACAGCACACATCCCAGAAACACAGCTCCCAGATAAAGCGCTCCATTGAATGAATAGAGATTGCCCAGCGCATACCGCTTTAATCCCTCGATGAAACCCAATATCCGGTTTGTTTCAAGGATCAGAATACTGCTGGTCGTCCCGTCCAGTTTCTGGCTTTCCATTGCGACTGCTTCTGCCAATGACGCATAGTACTGACTTTCTCCTGAATGGGACACAAACATAATAAAAAGAAGTGCCATCACTAGCGCAGCAACCCAGCGCGACCAGGTCAGTGATTTATGCACAGCGATGTACGGCTTGTATTCACGTGCGGCAATGGGATAGAAAATGGCATAAATAATGGCAAAGATGGGAATGGCGATAAAGAAGGCAATCCATTCCTGTTTTTCAGACGAACCAAGATAACACAACAGCAAAAACGCAAAAATAACCGACCAAAGCATCCACCAGATATACGCCAAAACCCGACGTGTAAATAGCCAATGTAGAATACCCAGTTTTTTGAACTGACTGGAAAGATAAATTCGCTGAATGGTCACGCCATAGATCGCCGCAAAATAAATGGGCAACCCGAAAAGGAATGTTACCAACAAAGCAAACCACAACTGCTGGTCAGGAATCATCCGCCCAAAATAATAGGCAAACCCCAGCCAGCTTGACGACAAGACCAAATAGCCAAGAATTCTTAAGAGATTAAGGTTTTTAAGCGCTAAAAACATCCAAATGATTCCTTCATGATGGATAACTGGGGGCAGATATAAACCACAACAAAATCGTTAAATGAGCCTGAATGGCTTGCTAATAGTAGACTTTATCTGGCGACTGGCTGTCAAGATATTGACCACGAATTACTCAATATCTCTTTAGGTTTCAATAAGATCAATGCAAGTATTACCATGTTAAGCTAAAGATAACTTCAGTTATTCACTGACTTGGAGAGTTTTGTGTTTTAATTTGTAGTTTGTTTTATTTTATTTAGTTAGCTTTTAATGATTCTGGAGAAAAAGATAACAATCGCTGACTGGTTGATGATCACAGCAGTTCTGCTGGGTCCAATCATTGCAGTTCAACTTACACGATTCCTTGATAACAAAAAGGAAGAACGAGAGCGCAAGCTGCAAGTGTTTAAGACACTTATGGCTACCCGTGCTTATCCAGTTTCTTGGGATTATGTAGTAGCGCTAAATCGTATTGATCTTGAATTTGACAAAGATAATAAAAAAGAAAAAGCCGTTATTGAAGCTTGGAAGGCATATTTGGATTTACTCGGCGCTAAAAGCATATCTCCTGAGCAATGGACTATAAAACGCGTTGATCTTCTTGTCGAGCTATTACACAAAATGGCGCAAGTTCTCGATTACGACTTCGATAAAACATACATTAAGAACTCTTCTTATTCACCTGTCGCGCATGGAAACATCGAAGATGAACAGAAAGCACTCCGTATAGGCTTAATTGAAGTGCTCGAAGGCAAACGCTCCATATCAATGTCGGTAGTCAATTGGCCGCAAAATCAATGAAAGCAACATAGGAGTCGACCTCGCATTATGTATCATCAACCAACTTCTATTACCTATGCTGAGATAGTTAAAGATAATTTTTTCAACAACCAATTAATACTCTTATTGAGCGGACATCTTGAAACACTGGACCAATATCACGTTATCTATCCCAGAATGGCTTAATACCTGGGCTACCGGAACCACGGAGACCTTTCCTGAAATGAATCAGAGAATGGAATTAGTCATTGATTTGGCTCATGTAAGCGTGAAAACTGGTGGAGGACCTTTCGGTGCGGCTGTCTTTAATCAACGTACAGGCGAACTCATTGCGCCCGGGGTCAATTGGGTCATTCCAGGAAAATCCTCATTGTTGCACGCCGAGGTGATGGCGCTGGCTTTGGCAGAACAAACGCTGGGAAGTTATGAACTGGCCAATCAAGGTTCTTTTGAGTTAGTAACCAGCGTGGAACCCTGTTGCCAGTGTCTGGGTATATTAGTGTGGGCTGGCGTGACGTCGATTGTCTGTGGTGCGCATTCGGAGGATGCAGAGGTCGTCGGCTTTAATGAAGGCCCCCGTTTGCCAAACTGGGAACAGGAACTGGTACAAAGAGGAATCAGCGTAACACGGGAAGTGATGCGCCCTCAGGCCGTAGAAGTCTTGCAAAGCTACACGGGAGAAATTTATAACTGCCATTTGCAAATACGTAATCAGGTCAGGTAATTTGCAGTATTTTTATACTGAAATATTGGATTTGAGTAATACAGGATTCGCATGAAACAGAAAATATTATCGCATTGTATTTATTGTTTAATGATGTCAGCAACGATGACCGGCTGCGTGTCCGCGACAGTCACCGCAGTGAACCTTGGCTTCTCCAGTCTGTTTATCAAAGAATGGCTTTATTCATGGAGCATTGCTTTTCCGGTTGGTCTCATTCTTTTGCTTCTGCTATCACCGCTATACAGGCGTATTGTGGAATCAGTAGTACGTTAAGTTCAAGCTGACTTCCATCGGTTAGAAAAAGGCTACTTTCTGGCCTTTCATCCGGTTTGACACGCTATTGGACTCTCGGTACATTCTTTCAGATGGTTTTGGCCTTCCAGCTGATCGTAGCTTTTGCCGACCAGAACCTGGAAACCGACAAGGAGAATGACTTTGAACCAGAAATCAAACAGCAATACTATTGGCACCGACGAACAGATCATTTCCGGCAGGAATGGATGGGTAATGCTGGTGATGTTTCTATCGGTGCTTCTGTTTGCAGTGTTTCTCGTTGCTACGCCCGGCGGTCCTGTCAAATTAATGGGTGGCGCACTGCTGCTTGCGGTGACGCTGTTTTGTGGCAAAGGTTTTTTCACGCTCGAACCTAATCAGGCGGCTGTTATGATTTTCTTCGGCAGTTATGCCGGCACGGTCTGTGAGAGCGGTTTTTTCTGGGTCAATCCATTTTATAACAGAACACCCGTATCATTGCGCATCAACAATTGGAACACGCCGGTTCTTAAAGTGAACGATGAACGCGGCAATCCGATTGAAATTGCCGCGGTGATCGCGTGGCGCGTACAGGATACCGCCAGAGCGACTTTCGACGTTGAGAGTACGCTGAATTACCTTCAGATCCAGAGTGAATCCGCGATACGCCAGGTCGCCAGCAGCCATGCCTATGACGACACCGAAGTAATTGATGGAAAGCGCAAGAAAAGTCTGCGTACTGACCTGGATGCCATTGCGGAGCTGCTGCGCGAATCGATCCAGCAGCATGTCGATGTCGCCGGTATCGTGATCGAGGAAGCCAAGATTGCCCATCTTGCCTACGCGCCAGAGATTGCAAATGCCATGTTGCGACGCCAACAAGCCGAAGCGGTTGTAATGGCACGCCAGACACTGGTAGATGGCGCAGTCGGTATGGTCGATGTGGCATTGAAAAATCTGGAGGATAAGAAAATCGTATCGCTGACCTCAGATCAGCGTGCCGTGCTGGTCACCAACATGATGACGGTGTTGCTGTCAGAAACAGGCGCCCAACCGGTGATTCAGATGGCGCAAACAACGCAGTAACGGATTTGAGTTTTGTAGGTACAAAACAGTGGCTGGGATCCTGGTTCCAGCCGTTACCATCAGGACTTAATCAGAAAGCCCCAAATCAGCCATCTCCATACAATCTTTCTGACCGGCCGATCTGTGACAACCTAAAAACCAGTCTGCCCCGAGCATCAAATTAAAATTGCAGTTGATATACTTGTGATGCAGTAATGATGCCGAACCAGGTATCTGAAATAGC
>JBBTCY010000208.1:1313-3310 GCA_038043005.1 Pseudomonadota bacterium | reverse complement strand
TGTTCAATTCAGACTCGCACCCGATGGCCGATGGGATCTGCTGCAGGCCAGTGAACCGATGCGGGCGTATATCGATCAGATTGAGGTAAAGATACTGGAAAGCTTCCCGGTACAAATTCATATTCTGGTATCAGGCAACCTGCCCACACCCTGCTATCAGCTTGACCCCATCAACAAACGGTATGCAGACAATCATTTTGAAGTTGCAATTAACACAACGCTGCTTCAGACAGTTATAGCATGCATTCAAGTCCTGCAACCGTTTCAGGTCACTGTTCCATTAGATGTATACGGTCTGCCGGCGGGCAGCTACCAGGTTCATGTGAATGACAAATCAATGAGCTTTGAGTTGAGTAAAGATAATCAATAATAGCAATCTCCAGGTTATACAACCGTACACATCATTGAATTGGTGCATCGCACAACACCAATCTTCTCAGGAATAACTCCATCCTGCTGCATTAACTTTCTTTCTGGACAACACCTCAGCCAGCTTTATCAAAATCCGTGATTGGATTGAAGCCCTCAATTTTAATCGAAGAATGCCGTAAAAAGGATAGCAGGAACGTGGCAATCCCATATTAATGAAAATCCAGATTTAATTTAAGGTGTGTTATGAGTTCACAATCAGCATTAAATATTGATCTTCGCCAGATGATTATTGCGATTGAGACATCTGTCTCGCTCGTCGGCATGAATGACACAGACCATGGCAAGCGTGTTGGTTATATCGCCAGCCAGCTTGCACGCCAACTAGGTTTCAGTCAGCAGGATATACAGTTCTCGTTTGAGCTTGGCCTGCTGCACGACTGCGGTGTCTCGACAGAACAGATGTCCAGCCTGGCTAATCATTTTGATTGGAGCGGGACTCATGTACATTGCGATATCGGATATCGGTTATTAAAAGATTTTGAGCCGCTTGCAAAGTTTGCGACCCCCATCTTTTACCATCACACGCCCTGGGATCAGCTCGGCACACTTGATATCAGCACACAAGATGCAGGCATGGCAAATCTTATTTCTCTTTCTGATCGCATTGACCTGCTGGCAGCCAGCCATTACCAGACTGATATTTTATTGGCAAAGAAAGAAATTGTTCACTCCATTACCAATCATGCAGGCGACCAGTTTGATCCGCTACTGGTCAATGCATTCCGTGAAGTTGAGAAATCTGAAGCATTCTGGATCGCGTTGAAAGACCGCCATATTGTCCGCTATACATGGGATATGGGGCAGATTAAAAGTAACAGGCCATTGTCACTGCCGCAACTGAGACAGCTCTCTCTGATCATGTCGTATATCGCCGATCAGAAGAGTCCGTTTACGGCACAACATTCGGTCAGAGTGGCTGATCTTGCAAAATACCTTGCAGCAGCCCATGGTTTATCTGAAGAGCAATGCCAGAAAGTTGAGATAGCCGGCTTGTTGCATGACCTTGGCAAACTTCATGCCCCAGGCAATATCCTCGAAAAACCAGGACCGCTGGATGATACAGAGCGCTTTATAATGGATCAACGCAGCTACGAAACCTATGAAATTCTGCGCCATATCAATGGACTGGGTGATGTTGCGCTCTGGGCTGCATACCACTATGAAGGTATCAATGGCGCCGGTTATCCGTTCCACCCCAGTGAAAGAGATTTAAGCGCGGAAGCAGGTATTATCGCCGTGGCTGATATCTTTCAGGCGCTTGTACAGGACAGGCCCTACCGTAAAGGCATGCCTTTGCACAAGGTACTCAACATCCTTGATGAGCTGGCCGATAATGGGAAACTTCAGAAGGATATCGTTAAACTTGCCAAGAAATTCGGTACCAAGTGTTTTGAAATTTCCAAAGGAACTGATCAGGACCATAGCCAGAATTACAGTGACCTATTCTCAGAAGTGAAATTACCGCAGAATGCACTGACCCATCCGTAGTCGAAACTTGCTTCCACTGAATGGTTTGCATGGTATAGTCGATCTGCCTATACCACTGTACTCAATGCACCCAAGTC
>JBBTCY010000208.1:0-1213 GCA_038043005.1 Pseudomonadota bacterium | reverse complement strand
ATTTAACGCAGGTCAAAAGGGATTCTAATGATGAGAGAGAGATTCAGATTTACCGTAATGCTGTTTATGCTATTTCTTTTTTCTTCTCAAGCCAAGGCAAGTGAAGAAATAACTGCAGAAGTCTATTTTAGCAGGGCAAGTACGAAAATTCTAAGTGGTGTGGTCAATGTAGCTACCGGATGGATGGAGTTACCAAAAAATATCATCGTGTGGAGCCAGAAGGATGATAGCGTATTAGTTGGTGTACCTGAAGGAGTATTATGGGGTATTGTTCATACAGCTAGTCGCACAGGAAGTGGTGCACTGGATCTTGCCACTTTTTGGCTTCCAACCTTTCCAACTCCAAGCCCAATTTTCATTTGGGATGATTTTTACCAGGAATCAGAATATTACGGATTCCGAATGGGCCGGTGATCTATCTGGGAAAATTATCTAATTAGATTGCTCCAGCAATACCAGATTAAGCAACAAATCAGAACAAACTTGATCAGGTGCTGAATTGATACAATTTACACCTCCAATTTGCCCCCACAAGATTACAAAATAAATATACGAACCTTATCGGCATTCTCTGTTTTTGGTCTGGCTGCGTTGCAGGTGGTTTAACGGAAATGTTGGAGTTCTTGACGTCACCTAGACCTGCTGCACTTACTTGAATTTAATAATATTCTCTGTTAGAGGCCTGGCCCCAGCTATATTTTGTTCAGTATTAATGTAAATATTTCCTGCAGAAAATTTATCTTCACACATTATCATTACTTATTTTTATACTTTTTCCGGCTGTGATATTACCGCCAGCAGATATATTTCCATTACCTTGTATTTTATTGTAAATTTTTATTGAATTTTCAATATGAACTATTTTTCGTACTATGAAAATAGCTATCAAGAACCCCAGTATTGAACAAATTGAACCAATGATATTTAACATTTCCATACTAATGTTCCTTGTAAAATTACTCAAAGCCTACATATTTTTAGCGAGTAATTCATTACCTCGTCAACCCCGCATACAACACCGGCAATTTCTCCGGCAACCGTTCCACATGATCCACCACCAGATAATTGCGTTCGCCAAAAATCCGCGATACGTACTGATCCGCGCGCGGATCGAGGCTCATGCAGTAGGTGAGGATGCCTGAGCGTCCGGCTTCTTCCACGGCTTTTTTGGTATCAAAGCGCAGGTATTGCGGGTCGCGCACGTCGACGTCGG
>JBBTCY010000207.1:0-4070 GCA_038043005.1 Pseudomonadota bacterium | reverse complement strand
CTAATGTTCCAATCTCTCTAGTGGGTCCAGTACCGATATAGTCTTCGAGCACTGGATTTTCTATTCTGGAGGAAAAAAATCTTGTACCGCATGCTGAAAGCCCAAGTAGTATGACAAGGCAGAGCAGAAAGCGACCAATAAATTTATGCATATGAATTTCTCCTAGGCTTATTTTTCTTAAGTTTGGCAGTTTTAAATTTTTTTTAAAGAATAGTCTTTCTCGTAGGAAAGAATATACTGAAAGTCAAGTTGACTGTCGACCAATATGAATAGGCGTGGCGCTATCTTGGCTGAACTTTTTCTGGTTATAAAACATACGCGGAATTCAAAATGAATCGTACCCAGCGTGGCAAATATCACGATCCATTCAATGTTAAATCCGCATAATCATCACGGCATATTCGCATCGTATCGTAAAGATAATCCGGTCATCATTTTGGTTTGCGCAGGATGATGCCCATTTAACAAATTGTGAGGAAACCATGTCTATAAAACTCGGCCCCATTCTTCGCTTCCATGGAAGCGATAATAATCTTTGGAAAGTATCCGTCTTACTGGTATCGGAAAATGAAGCGAATGCGCCCACTGTGCGCTATGGCGCTGCCGATGATGAAGCTATGCCTGTTAATATTGGCAGCAGGGAGTTTGATACGGCTTCAAGCTGGCAGATAACGCGCCATGATATGGAAATCGTCATGACGGATACGGATCAGAAAATCAGCTATGCCGTTAATGGAACAACTTATAATTTTATTGTCCCTGCCATCGATTCGCTTCCCCGATGCGGTTATGCTTCATGCAATGGTTTTTCCGATCCCAAGCTGATGAAGAAAGTGACTGATCAGAATGAGCGATGGAGTGACCTGAATACCCGGCACGGTACAAATGCCTATCACCTGTTGCTCATGGGGGGTGATCAAGTCTACAGCGATTCGATGTGGGATGAGCTGCCTTCCCTGCGGAGCTGGAGCGAGTCTGATGAACGCTTTGGTTTGCCATTCACGGAATCAATGCGGCGTGAGGTTGGCGATTACTACTATCAACTGTATGTAAAGCGCTGGGCGCAGGTTAAAGTGAGCCAGGTCCTTGCTTCCATTCCGGCGCTGATGATGTGGGATGATCACGATATTTTTGACGGATGGGGTTCTTATCCTGAAGAACAGCACAGTTCTGATGTCTACCGGAATATATTCAGGCAGGCGGCGGAATGCTTTTCTATTTTTCAGTTGCATGGCGCCAGCAGCGGTTTGCTGCCGGATCAGTCTGTATATAATGGTTTTTATGAAGCGGGAAAGCTGGGTATTCTGGTACTGGATTTGCGTTCCGAACGAACGCAGGATCAAGTGATTTCAGGTAAATCGTGGGATGCGATCTATCAAAGACTGGGAAGCATTCCAGAAAACCGTTTAGATCACCTGTTTGTGATGAGCAGTATTCCGGTCGTTCATGCTGATTTCAATACATTGGAGAGCCTGCTTGGAATTATCCCCGGACAGCAGGAACTTGAAGACGATTTGCGCGATCACTGGCTGAGTCGACCGCATCGTGGAGAGAGAATTCGCCTGATTCGCCGTCTGCTGGATTTTGCGAAAGAGAAGAATTGCAGAGTGACGCTACTTTCCGGCGATGTCCACCTGGCTGCACTCGGTACCATAGAATCCAGTCAGCATGACGCTGGAGGTAACGCGCATGTGATCAATCAGTTGACTTCCTCGGGTATTGTGCATCCGTCGCCCAATGCGACAGCTTTATTTTTCCTGAATCAGGTAGCGGGAAATGTTGAAACGGTTGATCGCGATATTCATGCACAGTTGATCGAGTTTCCTACGACACGCCATTGTTTTATCGGTGCCAGAAACTGGCTTGCGCTGGAATCCGATCCGAAGGATAACGATCAACGCCGTTACTGGGCTAACTGGCACGTGGAGGGTGAAAAATATCCTTTTACCAAGGTTATCCATGCGGCAGATCTGCCGGAATAGGGTTAGCGAAGAGTATTGGGCTGATAAAGCGTAAACGGGCGATAGTCAGGGCGGTATTGCAGATAGTGTTTTATCTATCGCAATACCGTCACTGTTATCTGTAACGATAAATCATGTTACTGAATCAGTCATCACCGTGTTTGTTTCTACCACGGTTATGGCGGTCATGCTTGTGTTTGCTGTGTCCATATCGATGCTCATCATCATCTTTTTTCGATCCGAAATAATGGGAATGCGCTGAATAATCAGTATGGTCATCATCCAGCGTGATCAGTTCTGCAATGATATGTAAATGCTGATCCAGATAGCCGTTGACTTCGATAAACTCGCCAACAGTCAATGGACCATAGACTTTGGTTGATTCATTGCGGATGACAGTGAGGTTTGCGCCGTGAATCGTAACGATCTTGAGTGTATTGTCAATCAGATCAACAATTTTTCCCTGAACGCTGACATGCTCGTCAGGTCTCTTGCCGACTTCAACCCGGTCAGCAAAGAATGTTTCATCCAGGTATCTTCCTTTGACATCAACTTCTTCACCCACCTGCAGTGCGGAGATGGGCAAATTACTGACAACACCCAATCCTCTGTTCCGGATTGATGTAGTCTCATCTACCAGAATGTCGATTCCGAGAACTCCCATGAGCACGCCGCTGTCGACCGATTCCAGATGCTGAATCATGCCGCGCAGACGGAATTTACCCAGTCCACCGTCCAGCACATAAATCTCTTTTGCGACAATTCCATTCTGACCAAAGAAGCCGTTAACCTTGACGATATCGCCGACTTCCAGTTCGGACAATGGGATATGATAGCCATTTGACTCGATCTCTGTCGCACCCATGACAATAACAGGCACCTCAAAATCAGGTGAATGGCTTGTAAAAAGTTTGACCGTCACGATACTATCACCTTCTGCGGGTACATCGATTTTTGTTACGGCAGCTCTGAATTCCAGTTCCGAACTTTTTGCAAGCGCGGAGGCTGAACTAAAGATCAGCGTGATCAATAGTAAAAAAAATGCTGATGTGAATTTTAAATATTTCATGTTTTTCTCTCTTTTTAACTAATAACGAGTGTTCGTTGCCGGGATTCTGTTTAAACTGGTCCGGTAAGGTAGAAACAATAACAGAACTGCCTTGATATTTTACTATGAAATGGTGTCTGCAGTTACGGGCTGTCAAAAATTGGTCTTGATGTGGAATTTGTCACAGTAGACTCAATGGTTCAATCAAATATAATCTGGCATTACAGGAATCGCATATGGGCCCGCTAAGCGGGGCATTGTGTTCTGTTCTGCCTAAATGTAATCCGGAGGGAAAAATGATATTTCTACGAAAGAGTTCTGTTTCTCATATTATTCTGATCGTACTGGCGATTAGCTATGCTTATCCTGTCTGGGCGGACAAATCGATTGGTACTTTTTCTGCACAGCAATCCTGTCCGGCCTATGTTTCAAAAAATAAGCTGACCAATCCCGATAGCGCCCGGATTCTGGCAGGTAAGGAATACGACGCAATCGAGGTGAATAAACCCGATCATCCTAACTGGTATCGCGTTATTGTGCCGACTGCCAATCCCAGGGAACGGTGGGTTAATGCCGAGTGCGGTCAGGCCCGGATAACCGGGGCGGAACCGGAACACAACAACAGTTGCAGCATGGCCGGCCAGGCGGATAGTTATGTACTGGCGCTTTCATGGCAACCTGCTTTCTGTGAAATAAAACCCCAGAAACCGGAATGCCAGATTACCGATCCAACGGTTTATCAGGCTAAACACTTTACTCTGCATGGTTTGTGGCCTAACAAAAAGAATTGCGGTACCCACTACGCATTCTGCGGTGAAGTCAAAGGGCAAAAGCAGGATTTTTGTGACTACCCGGAGATTGAATTAGACCCAACCTCTCAAGCAGCGCTGGCTGAGGTCATGCCCAGCGTATCCGCCAGATCCTGTCTTGAACGCCATGAGTGGCATAAACACGGCACCTGCCAGGCAAACTGGGCGGTACAGGGATTCTTTGATGTATCGGTAAATCTGGTTCGTCAATTCAATGATTCAGGTATGGCTGATTTCATGAGTCAGAGAATC
>JBBTCY010000206.1:0-7103 GCA_038043005.1 Pseudomonadota bacterium | reverse complement strand
AATAAATACATGATCTTAGGGCTTTGGTTTGCATGCCTTATATTCATTACCGGCTTGATTTCAATATCTGCAAGTGACGCGTTTTTGTCCTGAAATGATGAAGCACATCCATTTAACGCAAGCGCACAGCCAATCATCCAGGTAAGCCGTTTCATTTTGAACATAGTCTATTCTCCCGTCACTTCCAAAAATTATATTTCCAGAATAAGTCGATTTGGCTATTTAGATTCTTGCCATTGCCCGCAGGGCTGGTTCTGAACGCACCCCATTTTCTGATATGCCGACTCGAGATTATTGCGTGCATGCAAATTCTCCGGATCGAGCTGCAAAGCACGTTCAAATGCACCGGCCGCTTCACTCATGCGTCCCTGTTTTAAGTAAGCATAGCCCAGATTATTATGCAGATGCGTTGCAAGTGGCGTGAGTCTGATCGCTTCACTAATAAATTTTATACCCAACTCATGTTCACCCAATATTGAGTAGATTACTCCTAGTCCATTGTAGGCTTCATAATCATTGGGCCTTAGTTCAACAACTTTTTCATAAGCTTGAATCGCTTCAGCATATTCACCTTTTTGATGGTACTCCCTCCCCTGTTGATACAATGCGTTAGCATCCAGTGTTGCACGCAAAGCTTGTGATTTAGGTGTAATGCCAATATCACCATTACTCTTGGGTTGAAAGGTTGCACACCCCTCCAATACAAGAAAACCACTAATGATCAAGATAATCTGTTTTAACTTGTACATAAGTTCATAGTCCTTTTTATTGACCTGCCATCGTGGGCAACAAGATTCGATACACCTGCACCATTGCCGGACCTAGCAGCACCAGTAACAGCGATGGAAAAATAAAGAATATCAGTGGAAATAATAACTTGAGCGCAATCTTTGCGGCAGCCTCTTCCGCACGCAAACGACGCTTGGTACGCAACATATCGGAATGAACACGTAGAGAAGCAGCAATGCTGGTACCAAATCGATCCGCTTGTACCAACATGGCAACCAGCCCCTCAATCTCTTCCACGCCCGTTCTCAGCGCCAGGTTACGCAATGCATCTTCCCGGCTTCTACCTGCACGCATTTCAAGATTGACCAGATGAAGTTCCTCAGCCAATGGCTTGCATTTCACGTACATCTCCTCTCCAACTTTACTCATTGCAGCATCCATCCCTAGTCCAGCCTCTACACAGACTGTCATTAAATCGATTGCATCTGGAAAATTTTCGAATAAATCACGTTGGCGTAACGCTATTATCCGCGACAGAATAATATTAGGCAGATAATAACCAAAGGATGCCAGCAGAAGGAAAAAGAACAATACGCTGTTTGTTTCCAGTTCAAGGCGGCTGATGCCCACGAAAACAAAAAAGAAGCCTGGAAAAATCAACGCTAATATTGTTTTTCCTCCAAAATAAAAAAATGGGACTGATTTTGAGCGATACCCTGCGTGCATAAATCGCATGCGTAGCGCAGAACTTTCCCAACCTTCGCTGGGCAATGAAAGCGTAGCAAATGGACTCGCCAGCTTGTTAATACTATGCTCCCATTGGTCAAAGCCACTTCCTGAGATTTCTATGCCATCAGATGCTATTTGTTCCAGACGGGTTTGTGTTGGTTTGGGCGCCAGTAACCGGATTAGCACATAGGCAATACTTGCTACGGTAATAAAAATGATGACCAGGTAAGCCATTTGAATCATTGTCATTATTAATTTACCTCCAGATTACAATTCAAAATTCTTACACCCGGATTTTGATAATTCGTGACATCACATAGATGCCGCTCACCATCATCATTAGTGCCCCACCAATCAACATGGGGCCCGCCGGATCAGTAAACAATACATTGAGAAACCCTGGATTAACCAGGTGAATGACAAATGCCAGCACAAATGGCAAACAGGAAAGAATCCAGGCTGACATGCGCCCTTCTGCGGATAAGACACGAATGGTTCCAAGTAATTTAAGGCGCGCACGGATCAATCCACTGATGTTTTCCAATAGTTCCGCCAGATTACCCCCGCTCTCGCGTTGAATAAGTACTGCGATAACGAAATAACGCAAGTCCGTAATCGGTATCCGTGTACTCAGATTCATCAATGCTTCCTGCATTGATATTCCATAATTAACTTCTTCAAACGTTACGCTGAATTCACCTGCTGTCGGCTCCGCCCCTTCACTTGCAACCATTTGCAGCGCCCCTGAAAAAGCATGACCTGCCTTTAATGCACGCGCCATCAAATCAATAACATCCGGCAATTGCTCCTCAATCTTCAGTAATCGTTTACGGCGTGCGCTCAGTACTAAAAATAATGGGATTGATCCTGCTGCAACCGCACACGCCAGTGAAATGAGGAAATGTAAATTTAAAAGTGATGCGATGGCCATCCCACCTAGAAATGCTATCCCTACATAGCCAAGAAAACCTGTTACATTGAGTTGCATGCCTGACTGAATCAACAATCGATCCAGACTATGTATGCGCGGAATCCACATCAGTATGCGCTCCAGTGCTGGGGAATCACTCAATAACCGCTGTTTAATCAGGTTTTGCTCACTGGTGCCTTGCCAACCGGCAGAAATTGATTGCAGTCGTTTTTCGATACGGACTGCTTCCGGACCTTTATATGCATTCCATGTCAGATAGATCCCTTCCAGAAGCAGCACGACAGCGACAAATGCCAATACCATAAACAGATAATAAAGGTAATCCATTTTTGCAAAGAACCTCGTTATTTAAGGATTCTGGTCGGATCAAACAATTCGTCTCGCAAGGGCACGCCAGACATCTTCAAACGTTCTGTAAACTTGGGGCGAATGCCTGTCGCATGAAAGTATCCTTGTATCACACCATTCTCATCAACACCTGTCTGGGTATATGTAAAAATCTCCTGCATGGTAATAATATCGCCTTCCATACCGGTAAGCTCCTGAATGCTCAATAGCTTACGCTTCCCATCCGCCATGCGGGAAACCTGAATCACGACCCAGATTGCTGCACTGATCTGTTGCCGTATGGCTTTTGCCGGTAAATTCATTTCTGCCATACTGACCATATTTTCTATTCGGCTCAGCGCATCTCTCGGCGTATTGGCATGCACTGTTGCCATGGAGCCTTCGTGACCCGTATTCATGGCCTGCAGCATATCCATTGCTTCAGCACCCCGCACCTCACCAATAATAATGCGATCAGGTCGCATACGCAGACTGTTCCGAACCAATGCGCGCTGTGGCACTTCACCTTTGCCTTCCACATTGGGTGGACGTGTCTCAAGTCTGACCACATGGGGTTGCTGCAATTGTAATTCTGCCGCATCCTCGATAGTCACCACACGCTCTGAATGCGGAATAAAACTAGACATGATATTCAGCAAAGTCGTCTTACCACTACCCGTTCCACCTGATATAAGAATATTGCATTTACTCTTGACAAGACCCGCAATAATCTCAGCCATTGCGGGTGTAAGGGATTTATAGCCAATCAAATCGTCCATTTTAAGAGGCACTACCGAGAAACGACGAATAGACAGCAGCGGACCATCGAGTGCCAGCGGCGGAATAATGGCATTAACACGCGAACCATCGGATAACCGCGCATCAACCATAGGGCTGGATTCATCCACCCGACGCCCCACTCTGGACACGATACGATCTATGATCTTCATCAAATGCTGGTTATCGGCGAAATGAATATTCGTTAGTTCCAGCTTTCCACGGCGTTCAACATAAACCTGGCTATATGTATTAACCAGAATATCGGATATGGTTGGATCGGCCAGCAAAGGCTCCAGTGGGCCTAACCCAAGGACTTCATGTTGAATATCCGCAACCAAACGACCTCTTTCCGACAAATTAATCGGCGTCTTTTCTTCAATCAGTAATTGTTCAACCAGTACTTTAATCTCGCTCATCAAACGATCGGGGGGCAATCTTTCCATCACCGCCAGATCGACACGATCCAGCATTTTCTGATGTATCCGGGATTTGATTTCCTGATATGAAACCTTTTCGTGCTGTACGCTATCTTCCATAGCAAGGAGCACTTGCTCAGGTTCACTCGTACCACTTTCTCCCCAACGCTGTAAGCGATCTCGTATCGACATGATTAATAATCCATAAAACAGGTGTTAGACAATTTTTTGAACAAACTCTTTTCAAACAACTTATAGAGCCGCTGAATTACCCATATTTGTCATTCCGAACACGGTGAGGAATCTGGATATCAACAACATAGATTTCTCACTTTACTCGAAATGACCGTTATTCAAAGTTTCCTTATGCAACCTTCTCGATATGTATTATGAAAATATTCTTTTAAACCAACGTCCCTGCTGTTCAGTACTCTGACTCAATTCGCTGCTGATTTCCTGTATCGCCTTGGCAACCGGGCTACGCTGAGCGAGTTTGAAAACCGGCACACCATGATTCACTGATTCATCAACCACCGAGAAATTATTAGGAACTGTTTTAAACACTGACATCTTCAAAGTGTTTTGGATATCATCCAGAGTTATTTCGCTATTCTTGTCATATCGATTCACGATAAGGCGCAACTTGTCATCGTGATAACCCAATGAATGGAAAACACCAATCAGACGCTTGGCATCGCGAATAAATGGCAACGTTTGCTGTAGCACGAGAAAAATCATATCGGCCTTGTCAAGTGCCTGGACTGATACAGCATCCATACGCCGACCAACATCAAGAATGACAAAATCATAATTCTTAATGGCAACCTGAAGCAGTGGATTAACATGCTCAGGTTTTATCTCAGTTGCTTTCTCCGGCTCATCCGGTGCAGCCAGAATACCCATATTAGGTAGGATCTGAATCATACTGGAGGCCAGAAATGCACCGTCTAATCGATGGATTTGTCGAGCGACATCAGCAATGGATGCAGGCGATTTGCTATCACTGAGAAATAATGAAGCATCCCCAAACTGTAAATTAAAATCTATCAAGGCAACCCGTTTGTTGTCTTGTGCTGCCAGCGTATAAGCCAGATTTGATGCCAGGAATGTCGCACCGCTTCCCCCTTTGCAAGGAATGAATGCCAGTACCTTTCCGTTTCTAACCGGCATGCCTGCCTGCTTAATTCTTTGTTGAAAACGATCCACCGCATTGAGTAATGATTCCCGGGTAGGCGGTGTCGGCAGCGCTTCACGCACACCCACCCGCATCACTTCAATTAACCGTTCCGGTGATTGGATCGGACTTAACATGATCACCCCCAGGCTTGGAAAGCGAGCTGTCACATTGCCTAGAATTTGTAATTCATTGACTTCATTACCAGAACTTTCAAGCAGCAATAAATCGGGATGCTCCTGCTCAGCCACCGCAGTCACCTGCTGTACGCCACCATTAATGGTTAAAATCTTGTGTGGGTTTTCTTTGTCTGAGCCATTAAAAAATGGATGTAATGCATCAGGTTCCGTTAAAAAATGGCGAATATTTTCCAGAATCTGCTGACTTTGTGAGATAGCGGCAATAATCACTTTTTTTCCCTCTAATTTCTGATAAGTGTTAAGTACAAATTGGATTATTAAGACTAGACATACTTTCGCGTGGCAGAGTCGTTGAAAATCCGGGCATACTAAAGTTAATGGGTATTAACGGCACAAGCGACTGAACAGTTAACCCAGTCACACTAACGGTTACATAACGGCATGTATTCGGATCACAACCACTCGGGCTATACACAACGTTAATATTGCCCGGAGTTAAAAAACCTGCCAGATTCACTATCTTGGTTTTGATGACAGTATCATCCTTATCACAGACTACGGCCAGACGGGCTCCCAAACGAGTTGCTTCTGCCGTCGTATTCATCATGAACAAAACTCGGCCAAATTCTGTAATACCGAATATCAACGTAAATAAAATGACAGCAATCAATGCAAACTCTACAGCGGCAACACCCCGTTGAGAAAACTGATTAGAGGTTAAGTTGATCCTTCTCATAGCTGCCTCATTGTCGCTTGAATAGGCCCAAAAGGAATGGTCGTATCAGAATTACCAAAAAATACCAATGGGTTAAAAATAAAATTAAAGGTATAACCTGTCACTGTGACCGTCACCAGATTAATACTGGCGCCTGCCCCAGTAGTCGTTGTGGATGATGCAATTCCCACCATACCTGTTGTTAATCCGGAAAGAAGAGCCGATCCCGAGCAATCGATTGAACCATGGACGGCCAGACATCGAGCTTCTGCCTGATATGTCGGATAATTTACAGCATCATTCGGATCATGCTGTGACAACAGCCGGGTCGCATCACGAACTGTTTTAACCAATGTGTTGTACTGGTACATCGCACGGCCAAATTCAGCAACACCAAAAGCCATAATGATCAATGGAATTAACAACAATGCCATCTCAACCGTTACAGAACCACGCGTTGTTCTTCGATTCAATCGCATGTTTTTATTATTCATAAGGGTAACCGTTACGTTTGCAAATTCACTGTACCAAAGCCGGTACCAATGGCCCTACACTACTGGAGCCGCCGACTGCACCTGATGTTGCACAAGGGCTCAGCGGATCATTTGCCTGTCCTAGATATTCAACAAACATTCGATCTGCTCCAGTTCCAGTTTCGCTTCCACCTCCACCTAAATTAAAATTGATTGGATGCAACATCAATATACATGCCCACGATATTACAGGCGCAGTCGGCGCACTCGCATCGAGCGTAGGACAATCAACGACGGCAGCAACCGCTAGCCTGCGATCCGCTCCATTCTGCTGGAGGAATGCAGAAGTCATCGTTGCAGACCCACCTCCTTCAGCATTCAAACCGGTTGGAAAATCATCACCTTGATAAGGAGCATAATTTCCCCTTTGAGTGACAAGATTACTAAATGCATCGAACTGAGCTGGCCATGTTATTTCAGTGTAAGAAAAACCTGATTTATCCGGCACTGCAAATCCCGGTTGTCCAGGAGTATCCTCAACGGGATCCCTGTAAATACCAAAGCGGCTGTTCCAGCCTTTTGATAATGAAGCAATAACACCGCCTTCTCCCACAATACTACCGACAGCCGGGAGCCTACAAGCTCCAGCTCCTGTCAACAGGGCTTCTAATTCCGATGCACCCCCACCA
>JBBTCY010000205.1:0-2569 GCA_038043005.1 Pseudomonadota bacterium | reverse complement strand
TGACAGCAAAACCCCTTGCGCATGCGGCAAAGCACCGCCCGATAGCCCGGTACCTGCGCCGCGCGCCACCACCGGTGTCCGGGTGGCATGACAAAGCTGCAATACTTTGACGATCTGTTCCTCCGTTCGCGGCAACACAACCACCATCGGCAATTGCCGATAGGCCGACAAGCCATCGCATTCATAAGGTTTCAAATCCTCGTTTTCATACAACACCGCTTCGGGAGGCAAAAAAGACCACAGATGACTGATGAGTTCCTGTGAAGACATGAATTATTCCGGATGCTTCTGAATTTCGTGATTGGCCAATTTTTCCAGCATCTTTACAATTGCCGAATTGTCCCAGTTTGCGCCGCCATGTGCGAGACATGCACTAAACAACTCCCGCACCGTTGCGGTATTAGGCAGACTTACACCCAAAGCAGAAGCGCTTGCCAATGCGATATTCAAGTCCTTTTGGTGCAGTGCGATGCGAAAACCCGGCTCAAATCGCCGATTGATCATGCGCTCGCCATGCACTTCCAGCACACGTGATGCAGCAAACCCACCCATCAGGGCTTGCCGTACCTTCTCCGGATCGGCGCCGGCCCTGGATGCGAACAATAACGCCTCACCCACTGCTTCGATGGCTGATGACACGACAATCTGATTGGCAATCTTGCAGATCTGGCCTGCACCAACATCCCCGATGCGGGTAACGCTCTTTCCCATCAAATCAAGAATGGGCTTGACCTTTTCGAATGCTTCAACGCTCGCGCCCACCATGATCGTCAATGTCGCATTCTGCGCCCCCACATCACCGCCTGAAACCGGCGCATCGACATAATCACAGTCCAGTTGATTCATCTGTGCCGCAAATCTTTTCGTTTCCAGCGGCGAGATCGAACTCATGTCCACAATCACCTTGCGTGGACTCATTGGAGGCTCCAGCCCCTCGGCAACGCCATTCTCACCAAATAACACTTTCTCCACATCCGGCGTATCCGGCAACATGGTAATGATGATATCCGCATGCTGCACCACCACTTTGGGTGAAGAAAAAGCCCGTCCACCCAATGCAGTCAAATCTTCCGGCACGCCACTACGCGTGTGCAGAAACAAACTGTGCCCGCCCTGAATCAAATGTCCGGCCATGGGCTTGCCCATAATACCCAGACCGATAAAACCGATATTCGCCATAAACTCACTGTGTTAAAAATGATTAGTTGAGAGGGCTCATCACATCGCACTCTCCACATTTAGTTTTAGTATATGGGTATCCGGGATTATTGTCTGCATTTCATGAGACGCAATCTCTCCAGCGCCTCAGAGGGTTCTGCAGAACCCTCTCAAATAACCCTTTAGTCTTTTACTTTACCCTGATAATCGGTCAGCATACCAATTACGATAATAACCAGACCAACCGTGATATAAAAATTCCTCGCAATCTCCTCATTGGAAAAGCTCAAAATAAAAGGCACGGCAATAAGCGAGGGACCCACTAGCCGCTCAATCCAGCCATGTACGGTAAATGGAATGATCTTGACTATGCCAAAGGGAAAATCAGAAGCCAGTGTAACCATCAGATGAATCGCGGCCAGACTATAAGCAAGCATGGCTGGGATTTGATTTAACCCCAATAGTGTTGGTGCAAGTAAAAATAGAGCGACTGTCAGAAAATCAAGGTAGCCGTGCATACGGGGGGAAATTACTTTCATGTGAATACTCCTGTATTAATTTGTGATCACCCCAATGGTGATCATGCCCAATAACATTAATACAGCTTTAACACAGTGTCTGTTAGCTACCAAACACAAATGTTCCACCAACTCATGGCTGCTGTTTTAATTTACCAAAACTAATCAACGCCGCATCATTAATACAGATCTGATCACGCGTATAGTCAAGTATTCCACGATTTCTGAAATCATTCAAAAGGGTGCTGACTACCGAACGGCTTGCGCCGATCAAATCCGCCACATCCTGCTGAGTTAAATGAATTTCCAGTGCATAGCCATGCGTGCACCGGATTCCAAACATTTCAGCCAATTCCAATAACGTTGCTATCAAGCGTATCTCAACCGGCTGAGTAAGCATAATTCGAAGCTTGCGTTCGATTTTTTGCTTGCGGTTATATATCTCTTCAAACACATGCCATGTTAACTCTGCATGATGAGATATCAATGCCTTGAAATTGTTATACGTAAAACGATAACAACTGACCTCTCCCAATGCTTGCGCAGTCTCCTCCATTTCCTGGCTTGCAGATTCATCCTGCAAGTAGCCAATAACATCCCCTTCTCTAAGGAGAGCAATAGTAATTTCGCTTCCCTGCTCTGTCAGATGCGAGAGTTTCACGATGCCGCTTTTTATCCAGAAGAAATTGGAACAATAATCACCTTGGCGGTAAAGAAAGCTTTTATTCGCAATATTGATTTCCTGGATAGAAGGATAATCTTTCTTTAATTGTTCCAAGCTACTTTCGAAAAGCGTATTCATTGACCCGGGTTGAATACTATGTTCTGACGAAGACATCATTGTTGTTCCATATGATTTCAGTCATCATTTTAGTCATGCTTTTTGTCAGATA
>JBBTCY010000204.1:0-6073 GCA_038043005.1 Pseudomonadota bacterium | reverse complement strand
TCAACCAGATGGTTTATATGTCCACAGTGACTGCCCTGCCAGTAAATGTGGTGACAGTCCGAGCAGATCAGAAATCTATCGTAGTATTTCTTTGTTAACGGTTTCAGCCGATGCTCAATTTTTTGCTTATCGGTTTCCACTAATACTCCATTACAGTGGGTGCAGCGTGTCAGTGGCTTTATCAAGGGATATAGATCAAATCTTTTCAAGACTTCTTTGGTTTGAATTTTAGGTATGTCTGACCGAACAAAATATCCGTGTGTGATGATCCTGTGTTGTAATAATGAGCGGTCACGAGTGAGCACCGTTCGTTGTTGCTCGCTGGCTATTTTTGCCACTGCGTTATCGTCGTAGTCATTGCGATAGAGGCAGTCAAATCCCAGTAGCCTTAGATAACGCGCCAGTTTTCCAAGATTGGCATCTACTACGAACACAGGTGGCCGTGTTGATTCGGGGCGAATCTGCAATAACGATGCTACCCCTGGATTTTCCAAGGTAGGATAAACCTGGATGGTGTCAGTATCCTGCACAATATAGTTAAAATCCACGGCAATACCATTGACCAGAATCAGCTCAATTTCCGTATGCGGCACATTAAAAGACTCGATCACATCTTTTACCGAAGCTTTTCGATCAAGGTCATGAATAATTTCTGTATTGCGTAGTACGGGTGCAATAAAGTCATTCAATGCCTGGTAAAAATGTACTCTGATCTGTGCCATTAATAAGAATATTCGGAATCAAGTCTTGTTGTATAGTGCATTGTCTACTCCACAACAACCCGGCCATGCCCCCTTGTCAGATAATCTTCCGATTGCATTTCCATCAGGCGGGAAACCGTGCGTTCAAATTCAAAGCTGATTTCTCCGCCAGTGTACAGCGATTGAGGCGGTACGGCGGCTGAGCACAGGAATTTGACGCCGTGTTCGTAGAGTGCATCGATCAGCGTAACGAAGCGTTTGGCTTCATCGTTGTTTTCCTGCGTGAATTGCGGAATGGCGACCATGATGACGGTGTGGTAGGTTCGTGCGATGGCGAGATAGTCTGCTGGGCCCAGCGGGTTTGCGCAGAGGCGTTTATACGAAAAGACGGCCACGCCGCGTGCTGCTTTGGGTACGAACAGGGTGCGCCCCTGCACAGACAGTTCTTCGCTGGGAACCTTGGCGCGGTCTTCCACGCGGCGGTCGGTCAGGCGGAAAAATGTGGTCGATAATTGCGTGGTGGTTTCTGCATTGATTGGGCAATAATAAGTATCCGCGCCTTTCAGGCGGTTGTAGCGATAATCCGTCGGGCCATCGAGTGGAATGATATCCAGTTTTTCCTTGATTTGCTCGATGAAAGGCAGGAAACGCTGGCGATTCAGGCCATTTTTGTACAGGTCATCGGGTGGCCGGTTGGATGTGGCAACTATAATCACTCCTTGATCAAACAGTTCCTTGAATAAGCGGGTCAGAACCATGGCGTCGGCGATGTCCGTGACCTGGAATTCATCGAAACATAGCAGTGTTATCTCATTGGCGATTTGCTGTGCAATGGATGGAATGGGATCTTCATCACTGGCACGCCCGCCCTGTTGCGTTCGTTCCTGCGCGGAAAGATCATGCCATTCCTTCAGTCGGGCATGGATATCCAGCATAAATTCATGGAAATGCATCCGTCGCTTCGCGGTCAGCGGGGCTATAGAAAAAAACAAATCCATTAGCATCGATTTGCCACGTCCTACGCCGCCATGGAGATAAATGCCTTTCGGCGCGAATTTACGCTTGCCTGAACGGGAAAGAAGTCCGGCAGGCAGCCAGTTTTTGAAAGAAAGACCGCTGCTTTTGTGGCTTGTTTTTGGGTGATCGAGCAATTCGCAGTGTAATCGTTCGAGTGCGACAACGGCACTGGCTTGATCGGTATCCGGTTTTAGTTCACCGGCTTGCATCAATGTCTGATAGGCAGCCTGCGGTCCTGTTTCTGCAATGGGTTGGGGCACGGTTAACCTCGATGAGTATTGGATGCGCCTGCCGCGCGGCAGGAAATTTTCAGCATGCCGATGCAATCATTCATACAATTCTGGATTGTCAGGCAGCATCCGCCTCAAAAACAACGATCGGCGATTGCCTGCGTTGCAGCAGCCAGACCAGTGGTATCTGCGGGTCAGGTTGTTCGCTCAGACGATCCAGTAATTGACGTTTGGCTTTACCCACGACAACCAGCGCGACCTGTTCGCTGTCTGTCAGTGTTTTTAATGAGAGGCTGATACGTGGCGAAGGCGCAACCGGCGATTGAACGGCAATGCAGTGATGGGTGGCGGGTAACTCAGGATTCATGCCCGGAAACAGCGAAGCGATATGGCCGTCTTCCCCCAGGCCTAATATGGTTAAGCTGAATGGCAACGGCAGTTGCGCCAGTCGCTGATGAACAGCATGAATAGCTGCATCGGGTGTGTGGTGTGGTGTTTTTAATCCGATAAAACGTGTGGTGTCAGGGAGGTGCTCCAGAAAATGCGTTGTGACCAGATGCTCATTCGAAGCTTCATCACGGCTATCTACCCAGCGCTCGTCGCTCAGCGTGATTGTTATGTTATCCCACGGCAGCGCGCAGCGGGCCAGTACAGGCAGGTAATGGCGGGGCGTGCTGCCGCCGGGAACAACCAGGCTGACTTTGGGCGATCGGGTTAATGCATTGCGTAACGTTTCGGTTGTGTAATCCGCAAGCCCTCTGGTGAGTTGATCAAGGCCCGCGAAGTGGTTTCTTTGCATCAAGTGATCAATGTGCATAAATCGGGGATAATCTGAACGTGTGCCGGGAAAGGATTCGGATCGCCGGGTAGAACGCGACCCAGGAAAGCGGTGCCGTTGGCTTGTGCGCCCTCGTAGTCTGCCATGGCATCGCCGATCATCAATACCGATTCGGGTTTGAGGGCATGGGCGGATAAAATTTCCGCAATAAGCGTTTGCTTGAGCGCCGGTGCGCCACGCACTGCCTTGAAATAGGGAGTCAGCCCGCGCCGCTCCACGATCACCTTGAGTTCGTTTTCCGGCGTGCCGGAGGCGACAAACAGAGGAATCCGGGTTGCCTGCTGGCGGATGAGTTCGATTGCGCCGGGGACGGCATCGCTGGCGATGACGGCTTCGACAACCAGTTCGGAAAAGCGCCGATCCAGTTCATTTTCTTCTTCCGCTGTCAGTGGCGGCTTGTTCAGGAAATGCTGCTGGAAATAACGGAACTTACGGTGGCGGGACAGACCACCGTTCTGATTGTGGAACTGCACGACCGCCGCGACGATTTCTTCACCGTAGGGACGGTAGAGTTCAGCAAAAGCCAGTGTCTTGATTTTGCCGGATTCAACCACAACGCCATCAAAATCAAAAATGATGGCCTGCCAGTCAGTTGCTTTCATAATGCGGATCAGGCCCTGTTGTCGGAAGTTGAAGGAGTTGCGTCATCATCTTCCCCGGCATGTTGCAGATCCTGGTGGATTTCCCGCAGGCAATCGAGCAGCCCCTGCCCAAGATCGACATGTTCGTTCAGCACCATCTTGCGGCCAATGCGCGGTTGAAAAGCGTAGGGGGTGATCTTGTAATGATGTACCGCATTGGCTTCATCGAAATGCAATTCGACCGGCCATGGCATAATTTCCGAGATCATGGTCATTACATCCTTGATGCGTAATTTTTCCTGCCCGGTCAGAATCATGTGGCGGTTAGCAAATTCGGGTGCCAGGATCTGCACGCTCATGCGTGCCGCATCTTCCACGTGAATATATTCGCGCATGGCTTCACCGCTGCCCTTGTAGGTCACCGAGTGCTGCTCGACCGCTTCATGCAGCATGCGATAGATACCATTGCGCTTGTCAGCGCGCCGGCCATACAGCGAGCCGTACCGCAGAATGTTGTATTCCAGGCCATAGCGATCATGATAGGTTTCAGTGAAACGTTCCGCCGCTTGTTTGCTGGCGCGGTAAAAGGAACCGGATTCGGAATAAACATAAATGCTGCTGGCGAAGACGAAGCGGCGGGCACCTGCGAT
This sequence comes from Pseudomonadota bacterium, assembly GCA_038043005.1. Lineage (GTDB taxonomy): Bacteria > Pseudomonadota > Gammaproteobacteria > Burkholderiales > Nitrosomonadaceae > Nitrosomonas. The sequence goes on along the minus strand of JBBTCY010000204.1, from coordinate 2,056 downwards.
GCGGGCGGCTTCCAGCACATGCATATTGCCCAGTACATTGATGGTGGCGGTAGCAATCGGCTTGTTATGTGCTTCATCAATATCGGCGATCGCGGCAAAGTTGTAGACGATGGATGCCCCTTTGGTCGCTGCAATCACCTGATCGAGATCCATAATATCGCCAACGATCATTTCCTGATTATTTTTGAGATAGGGAGACGGACTGCGATCAAACAAGCGCACCTGATAACCTGCTGCAGAGAGAGCATCCGCGACATGGCTGCCCAGAAAGCCACTGGCGCCGAACACGATAACCGTTTCGTTGGAAATTGCTTTATCAGTCATTGATTAAACCCATTGTGATTAAACCCTGTCGTAAGTTCTCAGCCGCTTCGATTTCCATGCGCTGACGGGATTCTCTGGCGAGTGAGCCGACATGCGATGTCATGACCAGATGGCTGCATTCAAGGAGCGGTCCCTGATAGGGTTCCTGCTCATATACATCGAGTGCCGCAGCGCCCAGTTTGCCACTATCCAGCGCCTCGCCGAGTGCCTGCTCGTCGATTAATCCACCGCGTGCCGCATTGATGACAATAGCGCCCGTCTTCATTTTTGTAAATGCCTGTGCATCGAGAAGATGATGCAGTGCGTTGCTGTAGGGCAGATGCAGGCTGATGATGTCTGCGGAGGTCAAAAGGGATTCAAGCGATGTGAGTGATACGCCATCGGGTGCCTGATTGACATGGGGATCATGGGCGATGACCTTCGCTTCAAAAGCTTGGCAGAGGCGTGCAACCCGCTGGCCGATATGTCCCAGACCGATGATGCCCACTGTTTGGGCGGCCAGTAATCGACCTTGTGTTCTGGGCCATTCACCGCTGTGGATCGATCGATCGATTGCGCATATCTGCCGCAGGGCAGCCAGCATGAGCCCCAGCGTGAGTTCAGCAACGGCCTGTGCGGGGGCTTCGGGCGTATTAAATACGGCAATGCCCTGTTTTTGTGCGGCGGTCTGATCGACGGTATCCATGCCGGTACCGCAGCGGGAAACCACTCTCAGGCTTTTTGCCGACTGAAAAACGCGCTCAGTCAGCGGTTCGATGCCGGCGATCAGACCGACAACACCGTCACTGAGCAGTTCGATAATCTCATCCTCAGTCAGTTTGCGTTTGTGCGGATTAAGGATGATCTGCATGCCTTTCTGGCGCAGATGCTGGACCGGGGGATTGTTATCGATGTCGAATGATGACGTGGATATGACAAATTTATTCATGATGGCTATAGCGATGCACGGATCGTTTTCAGGTGACTGCGGCAGATTGAATCGAGAATGCGGATATCCAGGCCGTAACCCAGAAAGTTGAATCCAGCTTGAATGCGCTGCTGGAGCGCTGCAGGATCGGGTTCAATCACATGGATGCCGCCGGGTTTTCCGGCACGGCGACCAGCTTCCAGTATTTTCGCAATGGCCGTTTGTACATCGGGATGGTTAAGATCGCCAGGGCGTCCCATGGAACCGGATAAATCATAGGGGCCTATAATATAAGCATCGATACCGGGCACAGCCAGTATGGAATCAATGGCGTTCACCGCATCGACATGCTCGATCATGACTACGATCACCGCATTGTCTGCCAGCCATTGTTGATAGGCAGGGAAACTGGCGCCATACCCCTGAGCGCGCGCCAGGCCGACACCCCGCTGCCCCCGTGGCGGGTAATAAACGCCATCCACCGCTGCTCTGGCATCGGCAGCGGATTTAATCATCGGAACCATCACGCCGGTTGCACCGGCGTCCATTACCCGCTTGATCTGGTCGGGGTGATTGGAAGTCAGGCGTACGATAGCCGGGCACTGCTTGCTATCAAGTACCTGGATAATTGTCTGCACTTCGCTCAGTTCCAGCACGCTGTGTTCCATATCCAGAACCAGCCAGTCAAATCCGGCCGTTGCCATGATTTCAGCGATAGAGGGATGGCCGAGGGTAACCCAGGAACCGATGGTTAATTCGGAACGGGTCAATTTTGATTTTAATGACATAGATTTCCCTGTGAACTTAATAATGAGCAAGCAGCGG
>JBBTCY010000203.1:0-1034 GCA_038043005.1 Pseudomonadota bacterium | reverse complement strand
CCGAAGTGATTGATGAGCTGATCAAAATCAGCAAGGAGATCGTCGCATCCGATCACGAAGCCGAAAAATTGCATTTATCGGCGTTCGAATATGCCTTCTACACCGCCGTCGCCAGCAACGACAGTGCGCGCGAGCTAATGCAAAATGACAAGTTACGCGAACTGGCCATCGTATTGACGCAGCGCGTGCGGCAAAACGCGTCGATCGACTGGACGATCAAGGAGAGCGTGAAAGCCAAGTTGAAAGTGATCGTAAAACGCACACTGCGGCAATTTGGCTATCCACCTGATATGCAATTATTGGCGACTGAAATGGTATTGAAGCAGGCTGAGATGATTGCGAATGAACTGGCTGCTTGAGTTTTATGGGCTATCTATCAAACCAGAGAATCTCCTGGGCATCTATGGACTGCTGCTGATCAGCTTCGGACTAGCTTTGGCCTCAAACCTTCTGAGCTCTCTAACCATGTTGTGCTATGGCACAATAAAAAGATATGGTCATATCGCCCGCCTTCCCTTTCGTGTTGATTGCACCGGGATTCATATTTTCCCGGATTCATTGGCTCTTCTTCATTGAGCCGGGCCTGATTATGCATACGCGCCATTGAGATTGGATGATAAAATAGCCATAATGACGCGCTTTGTGATTATGAAGCAGCATCTCATAAAGAAGTTGATAACAATAATTCCGTGATTTCAGAAGTCAGCCGGAAATTAATTTTTACAGGTTTAATATATATGAATATGAAAGGATTGCTTTTTGTTGTTTTTGTTTCAATGATATTCGCAAATAATCTTTATGCAAAAGGAGCCAAAAGCAGCGCAGCAAAAGGCTCTTTGAGTTCCAAGTCTACGACTGCGCAGCAAAAGAAAGCTGACACGCCGAGTCAATCTACGGTATCGAAAGCACCTGCAGCCGGTTCAAACGCTGCCGCTGCACCAACACCTAACGCACCCGCTCAAAACCCATCGCTCCTTCAATCAGCCATGCCAGCTTTAGTAGGCGGTGCGGTCGGAAGCTATGTGGGCAGCAAA
>JBBTCY010000202.1:0-3340 GCA_038043005.1 Pseudomonadota bacterium | reverse complement strand
GCCTTACGACTCACAACGAATTTTTTAAAAAATTCTTTCAACTGTATAAACAATCGTGAAGCGCTAGGGATATACTGATAAAATTGTGAACATCAGAAACTGCAAGTAGTACAACACATTTAATGCAATCCCGTGACCAGGATCTATTCAGTGGATTCCCTCGGGGATAGAGGTCGAAACCTTAATAAAAGCTCGAGTGTATATCACTTGGACGGGGATTTCGATTGCTGAAGTGTTCTTATGAATACTTACTCAATCCAACCCTCATAACCTCTTATATATAGATGAAATGACTGAATCTAGTGAATTTTCCACAATTGGCTATTTCACCCTAACGCAAAATGGCCAGATTCTCGAGATCAACTCAGCTGCATGTAAGTTACTGGGAATGGAGCGTGATAGTTTTTTACAGAAAGAGTTCACCTCTTTCGTTGCTCATGAAGATCAGGACCGCTGGATTCAGTGTTGTTTATACACAAGTAAAAACGGCAAGCAAGGAAGCTTATATTTGACATTACAACGTTGCGACAGCACAGCCTTACATGCACAGTTGCAATATGTACATCAGATAGATGAAGCCGGCAGTCCGATTATTCGCATTCTTCTAATCGATACTATGCTGCAGAAGAGAACGGATACTGCCTTATATGTACCCGATAGTCGAGATGATTATTTATTCTTATTCTCACCTGTTATCGTATATACCTGCGATGCCTTTTCTCCTCATTCAGCCAAGTTCATCAGTATCAACTTTACTAAAATTCTTGGTTACACAGTGGAGGAGTTTCTTTCCACACCAAACTTTTGGGCCGATCACCTGCACCCGGAAGATCGCGATAAAGTACTCTCCAATTTTTCCCATTTGTTTTTTTCAGGGAAGTTACTGCAGGAATACCGATTTCTACACCAAGATGGTAGTTGGAAATGGATCAGAGATGAACTTTATATGATATCGAGCATCGATAGCAATTTCATCGATCTGATCGGTTACGTATACGATATAACAGAAAATCGAGAAAAGGAAGAGGCGCTTTCTGAGTCCCGCAATTTGCTAAAAACTATTATTGATACAGTACCAACAGGTATTTTCTGGAAGGATAAGGAATTACATTATCTGGGTTGCAATCCCATCTTTGCAAAAGATGCTGGAGTGGAATCACCCCAGGAAATTATCGGCAAAATTGACTATGATTTAAGTTGGACAAAAGAGCAAGCAGATCTCTATCGCAATGATGATCGGCAGGTGATCAATTCAGGTATTTCAAAACTATACTATGAAGAACCTTTGAATACCCCCGATGGAGAAACTCTCTGGCTACAAACTTCCAAAGTGCCATTGCGTAACACTAACCACGAAGTCATAGGTGTACTCGGTATCTATCAAGATATAACTGAACAAAAGCAATCTAATGATTCCATGCGCTTGGCAACTGCCATTTATCAATTCAGTAACGAAGCAATTATGGTTACGGATGAAAATAACCTGATCATGGCAGTTAACCCAGCTTTTACCCGCATAACGGGTTACGAGTTGACTGATGTAAAGGGTAAAGATCCAAGTATTCTTCAATCAGGACGCCATAAAAAAACATTTTATCAGAAAATGTGGCAGAAGCTTCTTAAGGATGATCACTGGCAAGGTGAGGTCTGGGATCTTGATAAAAATGGCAATATTCAAGCAAAATGGTTAAACATAAGCATCATCCGTCTATCGAATGAACGCATATATTGTTATGTAGCACAATTTTCTGATATTACAGAGAAAAAAAAATTAGATGAACAGAAATTGGCTCAAGCTAATTACGATGATCTTACCAATTTACCCAATCGTAACTTATTTAAGTACCAGTTGAATAAGGAAATCAGAAAATCACGTCGCAATGGTTCGTTGTTGTCATTACTGTTTCTCGACTTGGATCATTTTAAGGATATCAATGATACTCTCGGTCATGCTATAGGCGATAAACTACTGAAGGAAGTCTCCCTCCGTATCAGTCAATGTGTGCGTGAAACCGATACAGTAGCACGTCTGGGTGGTGACGAATTTGCTGTCATTCTGCCAGATGCTAACAGACAGCGCATTGAGATAATCGCTCAGCAAATTATTAAAATACTGAATAAACCATTTAGTCTTGATCAAAATAAGGTTGAACATTACATCTCAACCAGTATCGGCATTGTTCTCTACCCAGAGGATGGAATTGACATAGAAAGCTTAATGAAGCACGCAGATCAGGCAATGTACAAGGCAAAATTGGAAGGACGCAATCGTTTTTGCTACTTCACACGCTCTATGCAGCTAGAAGCCTATGAAAAAATGATACTTACTCATCATTTAAGGCATGCACTTGTAAATAATGAGCTGCATGTCTACTACCAGCCGATCCTGGACTTATCTTATGGACGCATTATCAAAGCTGAGGATTGCTACGCTGGAAACATCCAGAACGCGGCATAATTGAACCCTCTATTTTTATTCCTCTTGCAGAGGAAAGTGGTTTAATCCAGGAAATTGGCGAATGGGTGTTTGAGCAAGTTTGTTTCAATATTAAACAGTGGCAAAAAGAATTTGGTTATATTATCCAAATTAGTGTGAATGTATCACCAATTCAGTTCAAGTATTTCAATAAGCATTCCTGGTCCGATAGGCTATCTCAGTTAGGATTACCTGGAAATAGTATTAATGTAGAAATTACCGAAGGATTGTTGTTAAAAGATGTTGCCAATGTCAAGGATCGATTACTGGAATATCGTAATGCAGGTATCGAAGTTTCTATCGACGATTTTGGTACTGGTTTCTCCTCACTTTCCTATCTAAAAAAATTTGACATCGACTATCTCAAGATAGATCGTTCCTTTATCAGCAATCTGATCAACAATGATACTGATCGTGCATTGGTTGAAGCGATTGTTGTAATGGCGCACAAACTGGATATTAATACGATCGCTGAAGGTGTAGAAACTAAGGAACAACAGGATCTGCTGATTCAATTTGGTTGTGACTATGTACAAGGCTTTTATTATTCATCTGCCATTCCAGTGGAAGAGTTTAATAATCTGATAAAAAATCAACAGAATAATACATCTCCCTGATTGGAACTCTAAAAATTACCTGGTTTTTGTATTTGGCTGTTTTTATCTAACTACTCGAGTAGTACATATTATGTACTGGCTTGATAATTCATCACTCAACAGAACTCCAGACTGTCAATAAGAAAAAATTCCTGGAGTAGGACAATTTTTATAGAGCCTAACATTTCACAAAAGGCAAAAAAAGAAACAGAGGAGGATAAAAATGGAAGATTACTCGAATAGAACGTGACAGATCTGACGGTTATTG
>JBBTCY010000201.1:337-2771 GCA_038043005.1 Pseudomonadota bacterium | reverse complement strand
TCATTAGGGCAATCGATCGCACATGCCACAAACAGGAAATTCGTACGCATGTCTTTGGGCGGTGTACGCGATGAAGCGGAAATACGCGGACACCGGCGTACCTATATAGGATCAATGCCTGGTAAAATTCTGCATAACATGAGCAAGGTGGGTGTCAAGAATCCGCTGTTCCTGCTGGATGAAGTGGATAAGATGGGCATGGATTTCCGTGGTGACCCATCGTCAGCTTTGCTTGAAGTACTTGATCCAGAACAAAATAATACATTTGTCGACCATTACATTGAGGTTGAATACGATCTGTCAGATGTTATGTTTGTAGCGACAGCGAATACCTTGAATATCCCACCCGCGCTCCTTGACCGAATGGAGGTTATCCAGTTATCTGGCTATACAGAAGAAGAAAAGCTGAATATCGCCATGCGCTATTTAGTGCCCAAGCAGATGCAGAATCACGGACTGAAGGATAGTGAATTAATCATATCCGAGTCTGCATTACGCGATATTACTCGATTCTACACACGGGAAGCCGGTGTGCGTGCTCTCGATCGTGAAATCTCTAAAATCTGCCGGAAAGCGGTCAAAGCAATGTTGCTGAAAGGTGGCAAAAACAAGATTTCTGTTACATCACGTAATCTGGATAAATATCTGGGTGTAAGACGCTATACCTATGGCATCGCAGAAGAAAAGAACCAGATAGGGCAAGTCACAGGACTGGCTTGGACCGAAGTAGGTGGCGAGCTATTAACCATTGAAGCGGTCGTATTGCCTGGTAAAGGCAAAACAATCACAACGGGCAAGCTTGGCGAAGTCATGCAGGAATCAATCCAGGCGGCATTATCAGTCGTCAGGAGCCGTTCACAGGGATTGGGCATCGCCGAGGATTTTTATCAAAAGAATGATATCCATATCCATCTGCCTGAAGGCGCAACCCCTAAAGATGGACCCAGCGCCGGTATCGGTATATGTGTCGCCATCGTGTCTGTATTGACCAATATTGCTGTCAAAGCAGATGTGGCAATGACTGGAGAAATTACCCTGAGAGGCGAAGTATTACCAATTGGCGGACTCAAGGAAAAACTGCTGGCAGCGCATCGCGGCGGTATTAAGACGGTGATTATTCCAGAACAGAATGTTAAGGATTTAACTGAAATCCCCATTAACATAAAGAATCAATTATCTATAATCCCCGTCAAGTGGATAGATCAGGTTCTTGAATTAGCGCTTGAGCATAAGCCAGAAGCACTGCCCGCTTCAATCGCGCCCGCTTCACTGAAATCAGGTATAGAAGAAAAAGTATCTGAGACTGTTATAAAGCATTAGCTTTGACTATAAAACATACAGTTCTGAGAGATTGAAACTGCTAGTCTCTCAACTGTATGTTATTTTTATTCCTAAAATTTTTTCTGGCCCATACTGATCAAATAAAACTCATTTCCGTCATGACAAATCAACCATCCTTCTGAATCAGCTCGCCTAGTCAACTATCTTCTATAACCATACTTACTTATGCGTTAAGAGAGCATCCCCAGAAATTAAAAATGTAATAAAACTATAAAAGTACTTTAATCAATTAAATTAAAATCCTGAAAACATATTAAGATTAAAAGATAATTCTATTGATAGAGTAATTCTTCTAATGTTAAGGAAAGTATATGGCAAATCCAATTGGTGAATTATTAGTACGCGAAGGTATCATATCAGCGACGCAATTAGTTCAAGCGAAGACCAATCAGCAACAGAATGGTGGAAAATTGGAAGATAGCCTGGTTTCTTTAGGTTTCCTGACATCCAAAGAAATAAGAAAAATTCTCCATTCGGTTCCACCCATACCATTAAGAATAATCAATACTGGATTAAGTGAAACTTTCCTTAATGACCTTTTGCTAAAAGCTGCTTATCAGGAAGCAGGTACTTTTACTTTGCACCATATCACTAAAAGACTTTGTTTGCCATTCAGCGTGACGGATGAATTGATTGAATTACTTAAAGCAGACCAACTCGTTGCTATTCGTTCAGCAACTGGCTACGGGCGCGAAACTCAAGTTTTTGAACTAACACAACGTGGCCGGGAAAGAGCAGAAGCAGCTCTTAATATCAGCCTTTACACCGGTGCTGCACCGGTTCCTTTGCAAGCGTATACACGCACACTCACCCAGCAATATATTCAACAAATTGAAATCGATGGTGAATGGATACATAAATCCCTTAGTCATATGGTTATCAGTGAGAAATTACTCAATCAGCTAGGCCCCGCTTTCAGCTCAGGGCGAGCAATCTTTCTCTATGGCCCGCCTGGTACAGGAAAATCAAGTTTTGCGGAAGCACTGGGGCGCGCATTACCTGATCATATCTATATACCTCAAGCCGTTGAGGTGAATGGACAGATAATCCGCCTATATGACCCTGCAGTACATTTCAGTATTGAAGAAGAAAC
>JBBTCY010000201.1:0-327 GCA_038043005.1 Pseudomonadota bacterium | reverse complement strand
CACAAACACACAACTCGATATCACCACTAATCTAAAGCATGACCCCCGTTGGAAAAAGTGCCGCCGTCCCGTTGTAATGGTAGGTGGAGAATTTACTACTGATATGCTTGATTTACGTTTTGACACAAATAGTAAATTCTATGAGGCACCCGTGCAAATGAAAGCTGCAAATGGCGTATTTATTCTTGATGATTTTGGTCGTCAGAAATCAACTCCCCGTGAAATGCTTAATCGCTGGATAGTTCCTCTTGAGCGCGGCACAGATTTTCTATCACTGCATACAGGTATGAAATTTGAAATACCTTTTGATCAGATTAATATCTTCTG
>JBBTCY010000200.1:4166-5583 GCA_038043005.1 Pseudomonadota bacterium | reverse complement strand
TTCCTTTCTTGGGGAAGGAGTTGATCCAGAGGAGCAGCAGTTGTTCGGTAATGCACTGCAAATTTCGGCTGGTGAACATTTATCGGCAGATTACCCACAACATATCATCATGGGCGAGGGGTTGGCGCGTAATCTGGGCGTAACAGCCGGTGATACAGCCGTGCTGCTGGTGAATACCGCAACGGGAGGCATCAATGCGGTCGAGGTTACTGTGGGCGGTCTGTTTTCCACGGTTACCAAATCCTATGATGATAACGCGATCCGGTTACCCATCGAGACGGCCCGGCAATTGCTGCGCACGCAGGGTGTGCATGGCTGGATTGTGCTGCTCGAAGATACCGGGCAAACTGATGCTGTCCTGGCCAGGCTAAAAAGCAGTTTACCAGCGGATCAGTTTGAGATTGTGCCATGGTATGAGCTGGCCGATTTCTATAATAAAACCATTGTACTGTTTACCAAGCAGGTGCAGGGTATCAAGGTAATCATTGCTTTGATTATTCTGCTCAGTATTTCCAATACCATGAGCCGTAGCGTAATGGAACGTACAGGTGAAATTGGTACCGCCATGGCACTGGGTATGAAGCGTTTGGGTATCCTGCGTCTGTTTTTGAGCGAAGGGATATTGATTGGCTGCATGGGTGGTCTGATTGGACTGACAATCGGTTTGGTGTTAGCGTATGTTATATCTGTTATTGGCATTCCCATGCCACCTCCACCCGGCATGGCGCGTGGCTATACTGGCGAGATTCTCATAACTCTTAATATGGCGTTCGAAGCATTGGCACTCGCGGTGGGTACAACCTTGCTTGCAAGCATCTACCCAGCCTGGAAAGCATCACGCATGCAAATTGTGGATGCATTGCGGCATAACCGTTGATTGTCATCATTGCGAAGCATGAAAAGCTGAAGCAATCCAGATCGGTGCAGACAAACCTGGATTGCCGCGCAGCTTCATTGCAAGCCATGACAAAGGATGCCGGTTGTTCCGTTTTTGACCTTTAGCAGGTTTGCCCCCATAATGCAGCCTATGAAAACTTGGTTTGTGAAAAATAATCCTGAAACCCGTAGTTGGAGGGGATGAAGTGTGTGGTTTTCTGGGGGTAGGGCAAGGCACAACGACGCGAAATGGTTATTCCATTTCAATGAGTTGTAACGCTGCCATGCGCACAAAAAACCGTATAATTCATCTCATAGCGGACTCATCTAATGGGGGAAAAATATTCACACATGAAAAAATTAATTAAAATCATTCTGTTCAATCTATACTCGAGCGATCAACTACGGTTTGTAGGATAATATGAAAATCCTGTTGCTATTGATTGCTTGCGTGTTTTCCATGCCGGTTGCCGCCGTGGAAGTTGCGCCGCGTATCTCCGATCGGGAAATCATTGAATCACTGGCAGAAATCAAGGCGGGA
>JBBTCY010000200.1:0-4066 GCA_038043005.1 Pseudomonadota bacterium | reverse complement strand
GATCAACGTTTTTTTGCTTTTGATCAGCGTTTCGCTGCATTGGAAAAACAGATCGATCAGCGTTTCTATTTTTTGCAACAATTGATATTGGTACTCATTGCCGGAATTTTTGGCCTGATCGGCTTTATCGTGTGGGACCGTTATTCGACACTAAGGCCTATGGACATGCGCTTGCGGCGAATCGAGGAAGATCTGGAGCACGATTTGGAGCTTAAATCACCCGAGGGTTCGCGGGTGACCAGAATGATCCATGCTTTACGTGAATTGGCAAAAGAAGATAAGAAAGTTGAAGCGATATTACGGAGTTTTTCGCTACTGTAACTGTGTCAAGATAGTATTCAAAAACATATCCACAAGTAACACTCTAACTTCACAGCCGATGAATCATGTTCAAACTTGCTTTACGCAATATTATTCGCCAGAAAATAAATACCGCCATGACTCTGGCGGCAATTATGAGTGGTGTGGCTGGTATCATCCTGGCTGGCGGCTGGGTTAATGATATTTATGTTCAGTTGGGTGAAGCCCTGATTCACTCGCAATCAGGGCACCTGCAAGTCTATAGGCAGGGATACTTTGATGCAGGAACACGCTCACCAGAGCGATATCTGATATCAGATCCCAATAGCATCAAAGAACAAATCATTAAGGAGACGGGTGTCGAGAAATTTGACAGTGTTATGGCGCGACTTAATTTCTCCGGATTATTGAATAATGGCCGTAGCGATTTGCCTATCATCGGCGAAGGTGTTGAACCAGATAGGGAGGCAAAGCTCGGTAGCTCGTTATCGATCACAGCCGGACGGCAACTGGTTAACGAAGATACTTTTGGCGTCATGCTTGGCAAAGGTGTTGCAAACACACTGAAATTGGAACCCGGTGATTATGTAACCTTATTATCGAACACGCTTGAAGGTGCATTAAGCAGCCTGGATTTTAAGGTGATTGGGGTTTTTCAGAGTTTCTCCAATGATTATGATGCTCGTGCAGTTAGAATTCCCCTTGTTGCAGCTCAGGAGTTGCTGGGCACTCAAAGTGTCAATGCGCTTGTCGTTTCTCTAAAAAATACTGCGGATACTGATTTTGCTGCAGGTCGATTAAAACAACAGTTAGGCCTGCTGGGACTGGAAGTTAAAACATGGGTAGAGCTAAACGATTTTTACGAAAAAACAGTAGAACTTTATAAAGGGCAATTTGGCGTACTCCAGTTCATTATCCTGATCATGGTCATACTCAGTGTTGCCAATAGCATCAATATGAATATTTTTGAAAGAGTTGGGGAATTTGGCACCATGATGGCGCTTGGCAATCGCAGTGATCATGTTTTTAAACTTATCTTGAGTGAAGGTATGCTTCTCGGATTAATTGGCAGTAGCCTGGGAGTCGCTGTTGGCATTATATTGGCACTTATTATTTCGGCCATTGGCATACCAATGCCGCCTCCACCCAATGCTAATATTGGTTATATCGCCCAAATTCAGATTGTGCCATCTGTGCTGGCCTTGTCATTTGTGATTGGCCTTGTCGCAGCTATTCTGGCATCCATCTTGCCAGCAAGGCATGTCTCAAGAATTCAGGTTGTAGAGGCGCTGCGCCAGAATATTTAATCAGAATGAAAGCCGCAGTTCCGTATATACGCGGTCATTATTGTCAAAACGACCAAAAAGTCCCCGTGATCGACCATCAAATATATCTGCACCAAATGCGATATGCCAGTTTTTCTCGAGTTTCCAGGTAATCCGTTGTCTGAACATTAAGTCACTGTGATTCAAACTGTGGATTAATAATGCCTGAGCTTCCAGATTCTTTCTCAGTTCTCCGCTTAGCAAGATACTGCCCCCGCTTTCTCGTTTGTCTGGAATGATGTCTCGGTCATGAGAGAAGAAAACACGTTGAAAGAATTGCAGATTTAAACGAATATCTGTCGGTAAATTAAAATCCAGACCGAGCGCATAATCAAGTGTATTTTGCTTTACCAATCCATGCTGGATTTGATTCAGGGCATTAAATTTGCGCCCATCCGTGTAGACCAGTTCCCCTTTTAGTACCACCAGGCCGAGGTCTTTTGTCATCGTGCCGCCTGCCTGATCAATCTGATCATGTCGTGCCTGAAAAACCAGTGGTTCAGCCAGCGCACTGATGCGATAAAACGTAGGACTGGCATCAAGGCTATGATAATAGAAAGTTGATACATCCCATCCTTTGATGAGTCGTGACAAGCGCAATCCATAGTTTGAATTTGCAGGATTCCGCCCCGATCGATCTTCATTTAAGAAGGAGGCTGAAACCGGAAGGGAAAAAGGGAAAAATTCCGCGCCTGGTTTGCCGATCTCATCAAAACTCGCAAACGGAATCCACACCAGATCCACGTGAAAATCATTCTTTGAGTACTCCGCACGCACTGCCCATTGTGGAATACGAATAATGTCGAAGCTTGGCAAGACCCATTCCCTCATATCCTTTGCTGACACCACGTCAGCAAAAAATAATCCAACCATTTCACCCCATATAATATGTTGGCGACCGATGCGGAAATCAAAGTTCCCGGCTGAAATATCTACAAAATTCTCTCGCAGGAAAATTTCCTGGCGCTGATCCTTGCGTACTGCATGGGGGTAAAAGTTGGATAAATCATGAATTGCATCGTAATCAAAACGGGCGCTGGCTCTCCACTTTATATACCTGTTCAGCTGCCCGTCATGAGTAAGCTGGGTTCTTAGTCGCGCTTTAGAAAAGTGATCTGGTTGAGAATAGGTATGTGCCAGCTCAAGTTGTGAAAATCCTTTCCAGCCGGATGCAAACGGGGATTGCGCTATTCCTTGCCTTGCATCATTAAATAGTGTCTCGATTACGCCTAGCGATCTTGTGTCAGGATTTTCAGTTTTTTCTTTTAAGATGACAGATGCTATTTTTTTGGGGGGGGTATTCTGTAAAGCAAAACTCGTATTATTTGAATAAAAAATAATAAATGCACTGCACCAAAATAATCTTCTGAGAAGCCTGTTGCTGTGTCTCACCAGCATTACCTTTGGTCAGTCTTATCAACACTTGGTTGTATGATTTGGCCATCCTCAATATATATCAATCTATTCGCCATGGCCATTACCCGTGAATCATGGGTGGAGAAAATAAAGGTTGTATGAAAGTTGCCGTTAATTTCCTTCATTAACTGCAGGATTCCTTCGCCTGTGTGGTGATCTAGATTAGCAGTTGGTTCATCAGCAAGCACGATCTTTGGCTGTGTTGCCAGTGCCCGGGCAATCGCTACACGTTGTCTTTGTCCGCCGCTCAGTTGATTGGGCCGATGATGGGAATATTTTGATAAGCCAACAATGTTGAGAAATTTTACAACCCGATTATGGCGTTCAGTTGAACTGAGTTCATTGAATTGCAGTAAAGGATATTCAATATTTTCTTCGGCAGATAATACTGGAAATAGATTAAAAGTCTGAAAAATGAAACCGATAGTACGTGCCCTTAGTTCAGATAATTCGTCAGGTGTTTTTCCGCTGACATCCTGTCCATTTATAAGGATTTTTCCCTGTGATGGAGTGTCAATGCAGCCAATTAAGTTCAACAAGGTTGATTTGCCACTGCCTGATGGTCCAGCAATTGCTAGAAACTCACCATCATCAATATTGAGAGAAATATTTCTGAGTGCCTGGACACGTTGCTCACCCAGGCTATATTCTTTGGACACATTTTCAAATGTAACAATATTCATTGAACCAAATCCGAAATTTTCATACTATAATTTTATTTAGTCTTTTATACCAGGGATTGAAATGATAATGCATAAGACCCAACAAAGTATTCTTGCGGCCCTGCTGCTGACTGCTGCTTTACAAACGTTAAGCTATCAATCAGTTGCATCGAATATTGATGTAAAAGACCTAGGAGAATCCCCTCAAAGTATACTTGAAAAATCTGATGAGATACGATTTCCAAAAGAAAGTTTTCAAGTGGATGTCAGTATAAAAACTACCGCACCGAACCAACCGGATGAAGCCAGAAAGTATCAGGTTTTATCGAAAGGAAATGAAAACAGTATTGTAATGGTTACAGA
>JBBTCY010000199.1:0-3350 GCA_038043005.1 Pseudomonadota bacterium | reverse complement strand
AAGCTTTTTGGAGGTATGTCGTTGTTTTGCTTACACTATTATAGCACAAAAAGTTAAATAATACCATACAATCAATATGTTAGAGCTTTTGAGCAGACTCTATCTAATAATAGATCCTATAAAGGACTTGAAAGGAAATGAATTAAATTCAAATAAGGAGTATATGGATAAGATTGAAAGCTATATAACGATTAGGAAGTTAATGCACGAGAAACTCAACCTCAGAGGATGTAGTACCATATCTACAATGTCTAATTTCTATAAAACAACCGATAATTCCAGCACCTTATCTATTGCATTTTTGTGTCCTACGCATGCTAGGGTAATGTTGCGCCAACCATAATTGAATTCTTGTATTTCTATAAAATAAAATTTGTTGTTTCATGTTCTTTAATGGCATTAGTGAGCAATACGTAATCAAAGTTATGTCAATCAGCATTCACAAATTGATTGCTTTCGTCGCTTACTGAAAGTCAATTAGATCGAAATGTTTGTGTCAAATTTGTGCCAAAGTACACTTCACATGACAAGGTTTGGGATTGTGCGACACTGTTTATATTTTTGGCAAGCATTGCAAGTTAATGACTTATATATAATTAATATTTCTAGCTGCGTTTTGTAATTAGAAGGTCCCGAGTTCGATTCTTGGTGTCGGCACCAATAACCCGCTTCACAAAATATCAATATCCCTGAGCTTATGAATAATTAGGGATTCCGCTCATATCATAGGCCGATTATTCAGTTTTATTTTTGATTGACGTCATATTCTCAAATTCATTTTACTAAAGTTCGTTATGATGCGAATTGATGGTATCAACGTGCTCAAAATAATATGTAATAAGCTGGGAGTATTCCCAGTAATCGGGATTCATGAGAGATGAGAATGTTAAAAATAATAAATTGGAATAAGAAGAAGGTAGCTGTTTTGTTTGTAAGTATTTTAGTTATTATGGTCATGCAAGGCATGGGCGGTCAGATCATAAAAGAAGTTTCTGCACAATCTCAGCAATCTGATAAGGCGGTGGCGCCACAGTTAGAAAGCAGTTCTGCAATAAGTCAGACTAATAATAAAAAGCTGAGCATAAATGGTGTTACTGATGCTGAACTGGCTAAGCGATTAAATGTTACTGAGGTGGCAATTAATAAATTCTTCGCAATACTTGGCCAGCAGAGGATTCATGCGGATGAGTTAGAGCAGACCATGCAGAAACTTGCAGAGCGTCATAAAGAACTTGAGAAACGTTCCGGTTTGATGCGATCCGAGCATCCAGAGATTATGATAATACTGCAACAAGCGAGAAAAGCGCTTAATAAAGCGCGTTATGAAGAAGCTGAAACTTTGTATGAACAAGCAGCCAGCCTGGATAATGCCGTCGCAGAGAAAAGTACTGAGCATTATTCGCGCCATAAGCGTTCTGCCGCAGAAAATATGGCATTAAAAGCGGAATTACTGCATACAAGATTTGCTTTTATTGATGCAACCAGAGCGTACGAGCGTGCTATTAACTTATCGGAAGAAGGAAAGGCTGAAGAGAAAACTGCAGAGTACCAGAATATGCTGGGAAGGATATATCACGATAATGGTAAATACGATCAGGCGATAGTTCTTTATGAAAAAGCACTGGCTGGTAACTTGAGAATCCATGGAGAAGATCATCAAAGCGTGGCAAAGGATCGTAATCATCTGGGATTGGCATGGCAGGATCTTGGGCAATATACGAAAGCGATCGAATATCTTGAATTGGCACTGGCCAGTAATCTTAAGACATATGGGGAAGACCATCCCAGCGTGATGATTGACCGCAATGATCTGGGCGTGGCGTGGCAGGCGCAGAAACAGTATGAGAAGGCCATTCATTATTATGAGCAGGCGCTTGCCAGTGGCCTTAAGATCTATGGAGAGGATCATCCACATGTAGCGATTTATCGCAATAATCTGGGAGAGGCCTGGGGGTCACTTGGTAACCATAAGAAAGCAACCGGTTATTATGAACAGGCGCTTGCCAGTGATCTCAGAACTTTTGGGAATGATCACCTTGATGTAGCGATTGATCGCAATAACCTGGGGTTAGCCTGGCAGTCATTGGGTCAATATGAAAAAGCGATTGAATATCTTACACAGGCATTAGCCAGTTTCAAGAAGCATCTGGGAGCCGATCATCCTGATACGTTGGTTGTCGGTGTAAATTTAGAAAGTGTTAAGCAAATGCTGCCACCTAAATAAACAAAGTATCGACAGTGAATTATCCGGCAATGATCTTATTGAAGTGTGTATTCAATGTTTGATACGGGCGTTAGAATCCTTGGTTTATCCTGTGCGGCTTCATTAAAAGAAGGCAGTATTGTTTCAAAAAATGGCAGTGAGTTCGTTGATCCACTGGTATGGGTATATCCTCTGTTGTGGATTAGTTTCTTTAAGCTGAATGATGAGGATTGCGGGTTGTGCTCCAATATCAGGGTATTGGAGATCGGGCGTATTGAACTAGTACTGAATGATGAGAAAGTACTGCGAGTTGCATTCAGGTCTGTATTGATAGAATTAATCACGATGATCAAGTGCGGGCTACTGAAATAGGCTGTCGCATCGATTGATTCTAATAGTTGAGGTATACCATCTATTTGTGGGATTCCGGAAAATCCAATAGCGGTAATTTTGTCGATACATACATTCTGATTATTGTTGGTAAACCGAGGGAGTCCGCCCGTCAGACTCAAACGAAAGATTCCACCTCCAACATCCTCTATGACTTCAAATCTGCTTTGAATCGGTATGCTGCTCACGAGGGTTGGGTCGGTAGCATCGACGGCATTCAGGCATTCAAATCCGTTGTAAATAATTGATGTGCCGAGAGCACTGCCAGGTAATAAAACAGAAAATAACATGATGGCACATATTTGCTTTATTTTCATAGCAACTCCTCATAATCAGGGAATAGGTTTGCCTCTAATAGTTCATGATTCTAGCATGAAGTTTTTTGGCAAGTGACAATCCGTACCAGTCAGTTTAGTAATACTGATTGTTGTAGCGATTCAATTCAGTCGATAAAGGGATAGCCTGGCGATGCTGCCGTGTTATTGCGATAATTTACTATATAGTTTGGCGAAGGTATCACCAACATATGTGATCTGTTCTGTCGTATGCGCGGCATTCACACTGCACCGTACCAGTGATTTACCTTCCGGTGCGGCGGGCGGCAGGATCAAATTAACGTAGATGTTGTGCTCAAGCAGGTTTTGCCAAAGGAAGAGTGCTTGTTGGGGGCTGTCAACAATGGCCGCTATCACTGGTCCGGGATCCGGTCCTAGCGTATAGCCGACTTCCCCAAGTCGTGTATAGAGCTAGCGAATTA
>JBBTCY010000198.1:0-6036 GCA_038043005.1 Pseudomonadota bacterium | reverse complement strand
CCGCTTGCGCAATGGCTTTGATATGTGCCGGCGTTGTGCCGCAACAGCCCCCCACAATATTAACAAAGCCGGATTGCGCGAATCCCTTGATCTGGCTTGCGGTATATTCGGGAGATTCGTCATAGCCTGTTTCAGATAGCGGATTGGGCAAGCCTGCATTGGGATGCACGCTGGTATAAACATCCGCCACACCCGATAGCTCTTCCACGTAAGGACGCATTAGTTCGGCACCCAGAGCGCAATTGATACCGACAGATAGCGGTCGGGTATGGCTGACCGAGTTCCAGAATGCTTCCGGTGTCTGTCCTGACAGCGTACGCCCGGATGCGTCGGTAATCGTGACTGAAATCATGATCGGCAATCGAATGCCGTGGTCTTCAAAATATTGATCAATCGCAAAAAGTGCAGCTTTGGCATTCAATGAGTCGAAAATGGTTTCAACCAGCAGAATGTCCACCCCGCCATCGACCAGGCCGCGAATCGATTCAGTGTAATCAGCGACCAGTTGATCATACGTAATACCGCGAAAACCCGGATCATTGACATCAGGAGAAATGGATGCGGTCTTGGTGGTGGGTCCGATCACCCCGGCGACAAAACGAGGCTTCTCCGGTGTTTTTGCTTCAAAGCTTTGCGTCGTTTCACGCGCCAGTTTGGCCGCCGAGAAATTCAACTCATAGACCAGATCCTGCATGTGGTAATCAGCCATCGAAGCCGCATTGGAATTGAATGTATTGGTCTCGATGATATCTGCACCTGCTTCCAGATACCCCGCATGAATCGAACGAATAACTTCCGGCCGCGTAATGGTCAGCAAATCGTTATTTCCCCTCAGATCATGCGGGAAATCAGCAAACCGCTGGCCACGGAAATCCGCTTCAGTCAGCTTGAATGTTTGAATCATCGTACCCATGGCGCCATCCAGAATCAGAATACGCTGGGTAAACAGATTTTCCAGTAAAGTAGTACGGGGATTTTTATCCATCAATGACAATAGGCTTAAAAAGATAAGAGTGATGCATTATACCTTACTCTTATTGACTCTCCTGATCGTGCCCCAAAAACCAGCTTACGTGAACTGGATTATTAGTGATGCAGCAAAAGTAACCGGTACCCCATCGCATTCAATTGATCGCTATCAAAATCAAATTCGATATCGATCTCTCCATGCGGTTGAATAAATGAAGCAGCGTCATCATGCTCTGCCAGATATTCCTCAGCTGCAAATACCCGGCTCGCCAGCAATTCATTATGCACATCCAGCAATGAAAGTTTAAGTGCCGGCAAAGCCTGCGGAAAAGGCGCGTGATTACGGATAGTCGCAACCAGCGTAGTCACTTTGGGGTGTCGTTCAGGATGAACTTGAAGATCTGATGATTCAATTCCCAGCAGATTGATATCTTTTGGATACGGCACCATACATGAAACAATCGCACAGTATCGTTCCAGATAAGGTCTGACCTGCGGCATCATCGCTGATAATTCAGTGCGGTAAGCATACGTTGCCTGTCCGGCTAGAAGGATGAGCAAGAAGAAACTGGCAATATTCCATATATAGGGCGGTATCGGGAGAAATCCCGTGTCTGGATCAGCATACTCATCGTCATCGGATGCCTGATTTTCTTCCTGGTCCCAATCGGATGTAAAAGATCGATCGATTTCATCGTGTGTTCCAGATGTTCCAGAATCTGCTATCGTGTTTTCCAGGTGGGGCACAGAATTGTTAACAGCCGTATTGTTCCTGAAAACCGAGGGTAGGGATTCCAGTTCAGATTCATTGACAGTCGTCAGCGTTGCGAATCCATTGAATACCTTTCCACATTGCCCGCAGCACACATCGCCACTGTGCGCCTGCAATTGCGGGGAACTCACGCGAAATGTAGTGCCGCAGCCAGGGCACAAAGTCACTAACGCCATATGTTACTCCCGGTATTCCATCACAGTGGGCGCCAAAGATCCGGCATTTATGAAAGGGTATTGGAAATCAATCAATCCGATCAGAATCCTGAGTTAAAGGATTCATTATTTCACTTTTTGATTCCCGATAATAGCACCCAGCCATCCTGTTCGATCGGGGCAGTCATGTCGAACCACTGTTGATAGGCACGATTAACCTCTTCTGCCTGGTTTTTCAGGATTCCTGACAACACGATAACCCCACTCTGCCGGGTTGCCTGTGTCAAAATCGGTGCCAGCACAATCAATGCATTGGTCAGGATATTCGCTACGACGATATCAACCTGCGCTGCTGCGTGCGGATCCCCCGTAACAGTCCGGTAGTCTGTCGAAAACACGATTTCAGAGGGTGGGCAACTGTTACGTGCCGCATTTTCCTGACCGGCTTCCACGGCATGCGGATCAATATCAATACCGATGACATGGCGGGCACCCAGTTTCAGGGCAGCAATCGCCAGTATTCCTGATCCACACCCGTAATCCAGTACGGTATCTCCTGATTTCAAATTCCGATCAAGCCAGGTGAGGCATAGCTGTGTGGTGGGGTGACTTCCCGTCCCGAAGGCCAGACCGGGATCAAGTATCAGATTAATCGCTGTCTCATCCGGCGGCTGGTGCCACGTAGGAACAATCCATAAACGAGATGAAATTTGAATGGGATTAAATTGTGACTGCGTCAGGCGCACCCAGTCCTGCTCCTCGACGCGTTCCAGATGGTAACTGGGCTGGTAGGTAAATGGCACCGTATCAGCAATCATTTGTATCATCGCCGTCATATCCGTATCCTGATCGAACAATGCACTCACTTCAGCATTCTGCCAGATCTCGTTTGTTGGCTCGCCCGGCTCACCAAACAACATCTGTTCACCGTCAGAATCGGCAGCGGCATCATGAATATCAACAGACAACGCACCTTGCTCCAGTAGAACTTCACTCAGCGATTCCGCATGGTCAGCATCTGTTTTTATAATGAGCGAAATCCAGGACATGGTAGCCAGCAGTTAAATATGATTGAACAAGATCTGATTATTGGATAATGATGAAGAAAGTAAACTGAAGTACACAGTTGCCCGGATCAAGCGAACGAGCGCTGCCTGCCATCAATCTTTCTTGTTATGCAAGGCGAGTTTCTGTTCCAGATAATGAATGCTGACACCGCCTTTGAGAAAGGACAAGTCTGACAGCAAATCAAGATGCAATGGAATATTTGTCTTAATGCCAGTAACCACCATTTCAGACAGGGCAATCCGCATGCGCGCAATCGCCTGCTCACGCGTATCTCCATACGTAATAATCTTGCCGATCATCGAATCATAATAAGGTGGCACCTTATAATTATGATACACATGTGAATCAACCCGTACACCCGGCCCACCCGGTGCATGATATTGTGTGATACGACCTGCCGAAGGCGTCAGTTTGTATGCATCCTCCGCATTGATACGACACTCGATGGCATGCCCTTTTACCACCACATCTTTCTGGCGAATTGGCAATACACCGCCTGCTGCTACATTAATCTGTGCCTGAACCAGATCAATACCAGTCACCATCTCAGTCACCGGGTGCTCAACCTGCAATCGGGTATTCATTTCGATGAAATAAAACTCGTCATTCTCAAACAGAAATTCAAATGTACCCACGCCACGGTATTTAATACGGCGACAGGCATCGGCACATCGCTCACCCATTTTATTGCGTAATTTCTCTGAGATACCCGGTGCCGGTGCCTCTTCAAGGATTTTTTGATGGCGGCGCTGCATTGAACAATCCCGTTCACCCAAATGCACGGCGTTACCCTGTTCATCAACCAATAGCTGGAATTCGATATGACGCGGATTCTCCAGGTATTTTTCTGCATAGACAGTTGCGTTGCCGAAAGCCACCTGTGCCTCATTACGCGTCATAATCACCGCATTCGATAAAGCTGCCTCCGTATGGACAACCCGCATCCCGCGTCCACCGCCGCCGCCTGCAGCTTTAATAATAATGGGATAGCCGATATCGCGCACAATCTTTTTTACCTTGTCGATATCATCCGGCAGTGCACCCTCAGAACCCGGTACACATGGTACACCGGCTTGTTTCATGGCATTCTTTGCGCTGACTTTGTCGCCCATCAGGCGAATGGTTTCCGGCCTTGGTCCAATAAACACAAAACCACTTTTCTCAACTCGCTCCGCAAAATCCGCATTCTCCGAAAGAAATCCATAACCCGGATGAATCGCCTCTGCATCGGTCACCTCTGCCGCACTGATGATTGCAGGTATATTAAGATAACTGAGTGCCACCGGTGCCGGTCCGATACATACGGATTCATCCGCTAATTTGACATACTTGGCTTCCGCATCGGCTTCCGAATGGACAGCAACGGTTTTAATACCCATTGCACGACAAGCGCGTTGAATACGCAGGGCGATTTCACCACGATTTGCTATTAGAATTTTCTCAAACATATCTATCCAAAAAATTTAACTTGAAAAAGACCATTGTCTACACAAGATCCCCTATCCATAACATTTATTGGATCACAAATAACGGTTCACCATATTCGACAGGCTGTCCATTTTCCAGCAGAATCGCTTTGACGACTCCATTCTTGTCCGATTCTATCTCGTTGAGCAGTTTCATTGCTTCGATGATGCATAATGTGTCACCAACTTTAACTGTTTGCCCAATTTCCACAAATGCACTGGCACCGGGTGATGGCGAGCGATAAAATGTTCCAACCATCGGTGACTTGACCACATGACCTTCTGGTAATGTCGGTTTTACAGGTGCAGTGACTTCCGCCACCTCTTCCACTTTCACCGTTGATGCGTGATGTGCCGTCGGTGCAATAATCGGCTGCATGGCAGGCGGCATAAACGCATAATTCTGCACACCTGAGCCTGATTTGCTGATACGAACCTTCTCTTCACCTTCGGTAATTTCCAGTTCAGCAATACCAGATTCCTCAACCAGTTCAATTAGTTTCTTGAGTTTTCTTAGATCCATATCAATCTCCCGAGACCAGATCTCGCTTTGAATAAAACTTTATAATCAGAATAATCCGTCCAATACCGGAAAATACGGCAGAAATGACTGCCTGTAAGAAGCACTGCCTCATATGAACAATAAACGCTATAACTTTTTAAGATTCATAACCAAACTAATCAATGATCGCTAAAATAAAAACAAGAAGCGAATCACGCTTCTGCCATAACCGTAGATAATTCCGGAATCGATAAAAACTTTTTATTGTACGACACCGTTTACTACAAATGAGATGTCAGTGCATATTCCAGTGCCAACTCATACCCTTTGGCACCAAAACCGCTGATAACACCGACTGCCAGATCAGAGAAATAGGACTGCTGACGAAAATGCTCTCGAGAAAAAACATTTGAAAGATGTATTTCAATAAATGGCAAATTAACGGCCGCTAATGCATCCCGTATTGCAATACTGGTATGCGTATAAGCAGCTGGGTTAATAATAATAAAATCAGTACCATCATTCATGGCCTGTTGAATTCGATCAATCAATACCGATTCAGCATTACTTTGAAAGAAATCTAATCTAGCCTGCGTATTTTCAGCCAATTGACTTAATTTTTTGTTAATATCCTGCAATGTCACATTTCCATAAATCTCTGGCTCACGTACTCCCAATAAATTCAAGTTGGGGCCATGAATAATCAATATATTTTTAGCTTTTATATTTCCAGATTTCATTTGACAATTATGGACTGTTATGAAGAAAATGTACAGATTTTTGACGATCTTCGCCGAACTTACACGATCATTGTTGGAAAAACATCAAACCAAATCTACTAAAACCCAAATCCGCGAGATAAGAAAACCCAAATATTCCACTACTTCAGAAGAAATTAGAGGGCACTTTATAATTTGCCCGCAACACACCAACCATTTATAATCCCGTGTTTATCTGCGCCGTAGCTGTTGTAGCTCAGTTGGTAGAGCAACTGATTCGTAATCAGTAGGTCGGAGGTTCGACTCCTCTCAACAGCACCATAAAACAAAGACTTAGAAACATAACCGAACCGCTTTTACTTCGATTGTGCCAAATTTGTGCCAT
>JBBTCY010000197.1:1392-3366 GCA_038043005.1 Pseudomonadota bacterium | reverse complement strand
CATCTCAGTAAGTTAACACACTTTTATAAGTGCTTAACTTCCTAAGACCCTAAATTTATTTAGGTTTCATTTTGTTTTTCTTATTTGTTCCTGTTTTACGATATAGCGTTGTATCATGGCTTCCATGCTGGCTGGCAGGTCGATAAATTGACAGCCGGCACGCTTGCAGGATAAGCCGTTCTTCAGTGTGATTTCATAGGTGTTCATGGCCTGAATGGTTGTACTGATTGTGCCGATTTCGGGCAATGTAATCTGGCAATTTTTAAAGATGGTTCCTGGATCAAAACTGATCACGGGGTGATGATCAATAACGCCTATTCCACCACAGCTGATATCCAGCAAGGTTATCTCCGCCTTGGCTGTTTTGCCGTTTGAAGGGATAGGGATAATACATTTCAGTGGCCTGGTGGTTGGTGTCGAGACGCGGAAATAGTTTCTTCTTTGCATACGAATCAGGGATTCTGGCAAATTAACGACGATGGCATCGCGATTCTCAAATTTTGCTTTATTAATGTTCTCACAAGAGAATTCAATTTTTACCCTGTTCTGTGAGGTGACAAAAGTCAGTTTTTTTGCCTGGAGGACGAGCTGATTTAACTGTTCATCAGTACCATAATCGACGATTATTTTTTTCTTGTCGGTATCGATTGCCAGAATGGATGTCAGTATGAAATTGTCTTCACTGCCGAAATATAGTGCGATCAATGTATTCTTTTGCATGATCCCACGGAGGATGAAGAGTATGTCAATTTCTGTACGGATGAGGAAATTCTTGTCTTTTTCTTCTTCAGACAATTGAGTGAGTTTCATTGTCTTGAGTGATTGAATTTCTTGATCTAGTTTGGTTAACATTGTAGCTCTCCCTGTTTTGATGTCTAAGGAATATCCGGTCTGCTTGGCGTCACGATTTCTTCATCACTCCTTTCCAGTCGATAAAGCCATGCTAACAGCTCGGCGACTGCAATATATAGCTGTGGCGGGATACGATCGTCGAGATCAACCTGCATAAGCAATGCGACTAATTCGGTTGATTCGTGAACATAGATTCCTGATTCCTTGGCACGTTTAATAATTTCCTGCGCAATAAGCCCGCGCCCTTTAGCAACTACCCTGGGTGCACTTTGACCTTCTCGATAGGCAAGTGCAACAGCAGTAGTGAGTTGGGGTTCACGTGTCGGCATCTTGCTGTATTGCTACAGAATGAATAATCAGGCCGGCTGATTGCATGCCGATTGTCAGTGGTAACTGGTTGTTCTTAAGCAAAGCTCCTGTTTCTGTCGTGATCGTATTTAACTCGATACTGACACCTTGTGTATTCAAGAGGATAGTCGCTGTAATATCACCCAGTTGTGGTAAGGAGAGACGTAATTGGGTACGCCATTGTGTTGCTGGCTCATCCGTATTTTCTTCGTCCCCCGGTACCTGCTCATAAATATCCCATTCCATCGGCTGACCTTGCCAGATTTCACCCAGCCAGATCAGATGGCCGGTTTCCAGGGTAGCCAGTTGTTGCTGCACCAAAGGAATGCTCTGCGAATTCACCGATATCCCGGAATCTGGTGAAACACCCATTGCGGTCGCTGGCATTAGTCTTCCTTGAGGCTCCTGATGTAATTTATCAAGCGTATTTTTTCCATTAATCCATTGGGCTTGATGCGATTCATAGAATAACCCACTCTGGGTAATTGCTTTCTGCAATAAACCGGGTAATTCAGTGCTATTTAATGGGGGGCTGGCGAGAACAGGGATCGTGCTGGTGACGGGTTGAGGTGTTGCGGCTGATGGCTTGATGATTTCCTGTACCAGTGTGCCCAGAAAGCGCCCGGTCGCACTGAGTAGTACATTATTTTTTTCGTCGTTTACTGCTGTATCAGTAAAAAGAAGAGATGTTCCATTAACTGGCTGTATTGTAACGGATGATTTAACTGCTTCCTGTGCCATAGTGCCTGGAGAGCGCCCGGTGTTGATGGGGAC
>JBBTCY010000197.1:0-1292 GCA_038043005.1 Pseudomonadota bacterium | reverse complement strand
GCTAACTGCGCGCTGACGAGCGCCTGATATCGCTGGCCCAGCTCAAACTCTAATAAAGAATTCTTTAGCTCAAGTATTGCCGTGATAGGCGTTACAGGATTAACTGATCTGGTTTGAGAAGATTGTGTGGTTGGATCAGTTTTAATTGAGGTTGGAATCACGACAATTTGTCTGGGTGTTGTTTATGTTGATCTTGACACTGCAAGTTCCT
Organism: Pseudomonadota bacterium; assembly: GCA_038043005.1. GTDB lineage: Bacteria > Pseudomonadota > Gammaproteobacteria > Burkholderiales > Nitrosomonadaceae > Nitrosomonas. The sequence goes on along the minus strand of JBBTCY010000197.1, from coordinate 1,081 downwards.
ATAGTTGATAGGTTTGCTGAAGATTGCGTTTGTGTCTTGTGGTATCGAGGATATCCTGCAATCGAATCATCCATGGTTCAGTAATGGACCGGATCTGGGCATCATCATCCAGTACCTGATGGATAATTTTTACCTTCTTCTGCTGTAATTCCTTATCCAATATCGGTTTAGGGCTGTTCTGTATCAGATTTTCTGTGAGTTTCCTGCATTCCAGTTCTAATGCGATCAATTCATCCCATTGATTATTCTGCGCGGCTGCCAGCATTTTCTGGGTGGTTGCTAGAATTGCTTCATAGGTGATGATCGTTTGGGTGCTATCCATTATTAAATATCCTTTTGGTCTTTCAATGGCTTAATATCAAGTGTTTTTCAGAGCTCGACTGATCTGAGTGCCGGTGTGATTTCATCAGTTGGTTTGCCAATAGCTTTCCATGCACCATGTAACTCGGCCAGTAATCCATTCACTTCAGTAAGAATTTCAGGACTATTCTGAAGATTGGCAATTAACAGTCGATTAGACATGTAGTCATAAAGTGCTTCGAGTTTTAATGCCAGATCTCTGCCCGCATTCTTGTCCAGACTGGCTTTCAAGCCGTGATCGATGATCATGATGGCTTTTGAGATCATCTGGCCTTTTTCTGCCACTTCATTAAGCTGCATATGCATTTTTGCTCTTGCTATAGCTTCCTGTGCGCCTTCGAACAACATCAGGATGAGTTTATGTGGATCGGCTGACTCAACGCCTGTCTCAACACCAATGCGCTGGTAGGCGGCTATGGCATTATTCGTTACAGAATACATTGAATGCTCCTTTTTATATTCTTATTAGCCAATAAGGGTATTGATTAATTGTGATTCTTTACTTGCTTGTACTAGGTAGTCTTGATAGTTGTTGCTGCAGGAAATTGCTGGTTTGCGTCATGCTGGCAATGGTTGTGTCCAGTGCGGTAAATTGCGCACGTATGCGTTTCTCGACATTTTCAAGTCGCTGAAGCAAAGCCTCCCGCTGTGATCCGATATCCTTGATAGTTGAGTTAATGCCGTCAATGCGGCTGTCGATGAGGCGGCCTTTCAGCATTTC
>JBBTCY010000196.1:0-4544 GCA_038043005.1 Pseudomonadota bacterium | reverse complement strand
GAAGAAACGAACTTTATGTTTTGAAATACTACGCTGTATTTCTGATGCGTGCTTACCGGTTATGAAAATAACCTTGGCTTGGTTTGGGTATAAACCTTATTTTTATCTTCCAGTACGGCAATATTTTCCGGTCTTGTCTTTCATCTGCCATAAAAAATCAAGTAAAAAGATTCCAACGCAGTCAGCCTATGCCACACCATAGACTGGCATGATTATTGCTCTAAACATTGATAGTAATCCATTATAAATTCGCAGTGCTAACCATTCAGGAACCCCCTATGCAAAACAAATTCGAGAGCTTGGAGCTAGGCCAATTCATTCCTCTGCACTACCATCACAATATGTTGAATGACACCATCCGGATGCAAGGCTTTAAAGAGGCGATTAATCTGGTGGTCAAACCCGGTGCGAAGGTTCTGGAGCTGGGTGGCGGCACCGGCGTGCAATCCTTTTTTGCCGCGCAAAAAGCGCAGAAGGTTTATTGTGTAGAACGCAATCCGGAACTGGTGGGTACTGCACGCAACTTTCTTGCGCAGAACACCCACGGAAACAAGGTTGAAGTTATCCAGGCTGATGCGTTGCATTATATGCCGCCGGAACCCGTCGATGTGGTGATCTGCGAAATGCTGCATACGGGCTTGTTACGTGAAAAGCAGATGCCTGTTATCGATTCATTTAAAAAACGCTATCTGGAAAAGTTTGGCGGCCCGCTGCCTGTCTTTGTGCCGGAAGCCAGTATTCAGGCCATTCAGCCCATTGAACAAGATTTCCATTTTGAAGGTTTTTACGCGCCCACAATTTTATTCCAGGATCCCTGCTCCATTCAGGAAAGAAGTAAAAGCCTGGGAGATCCCGAGGTATTTCAATTGTTATCTTATGCCGAACCATTTAACCAGACCTGCCAGTGGGATGGAGAAATCATCATTGCCGGGGACGGTCAACTCAATGCGTTACGGCTCATCACCAAAAACATACTGGCCATTAATATGCTGACACGCAGCACCATTGACTGGCATACCCAGTACATCATTCTTCCCCTATCCGCACCATTTCAGGTTTCCAGAGGCGATCATATCTCGATACGCTTTAATTATCAGGGTGGCGCTCCCCTTCACGCACTGTCAGATACACTGGAAGTTTCCCTTGTCAATCAGCAGGTTTCAGTCATGCAGTTAGCATCCGAGGCTTTAAATTGCTCATCGGCAGTTCAGTCAGATTCCGCCATCACAGCCGGCGTCTCGTAATACAAGGCCAACGAATCCGGATGAACCACCCCAGACGGGTTCATCCCATCGTTCACTTCCTTTTAGTCATACCTCATAGTGCGGTTAGCACAGACATCACCCATATTAAAGCCCTGCAAACGACAGGAAACGGTAAGATCACAACAAGATTCTTCGCGATAAGAAAAATGCTGATCGAAAAACAGGATGATGGAGAAAAATTGGAATGGCTGAACAGAATTTGAAACTATTCGGTATGGAGGCAGAGAAAGGCAGGTGGGTACTGGTTGTAATCGGGCTGTTGATTAATGTTTGCCTTGGCTCCATTTATGCCTTCAGCGTGTTCAGAAAACCTCTGGAGACATTGTGGGGAATACCCTCAAGCCAGAGCGGCTACCCATTTATGGTTTTCCTCGCAGTATTTGCGATTGTGATGCCGCTTGCAGGCAATTTAATGGCACGGTGGGGTCCCAAAAATACGACCATACTGGGCGGCTTGCTGGTTGGAACAGGTTGGATTGTCGCAAGCTTCTCTCCGGATATTACTATCCTGACCATTTTATACGGGGTAATAGGCGGCGCCGGGGTCGGCATCGTTTACGGCTGCCCGATTACCGTTGTAGCAAAATGGTTCCCGCAAAAAAGTGGCCTGGCTATTGGTTTTACAGTGATGGGCTTTGGCGTTTCTGCACTGGCAATCGCTCCACTCATGAAAGCAATGCTGGACAATCCAGGCATTGGCATACTCAATACGTTTCTCTATCTGGGCATCGCGTTTCTGGTCGTAATACTGCTCCTAGCCCAGCTATTGAGTTTCCCGCCAAGCGTGTGGGTGCCTTCGGGGTTTAAAACAGCTTCCTCTGAAACCACTGCCATTCCCGCACTGGACCTTACCCGACAGGAAATGTTAAAAACCCGCAGTTTCTATGCGCTGTGGGCTACCTATACGATCGGATGCCTAGCTGGATTAATGGCGATTGGCATAGCATCCCCTGTTGGCACAGAAGTGGCTAAACTGGATGCGACAACGGCAGCGCTTGCTGTTTCACTGTTTGCGGTATTTAACGGCCTGGGACGCCCCCTGTTCGGCGCCATTACCGACAAGCTGAGCCCAAAGCATACCGCCATGCTCTCGTTTGCCATGATCCTGGGCGTATCGTTACTGGTATCCTTTTTTGGACAAGACCACGCACTGCTGTACGTATTCGCATTCTGCGTGCTGTGGATGTGCCTGGGCGGATGGCTTGCCATAGCGCCAACCGCAACCGGAATCTTCTTTGGCAAGAAACATTATGCGCAGAATTACGGACTGGTATTCACGGCCTATGGCACCGGTGCCATCCTGGGAACACTGATATCCGGCAACATCAAGGATGTTACCGGAAGCTATCTGGGCGCCTTTCCAATTGTTGCAGGGCTGGCAATCCTGGGAATGCTGATTGCCTTTATCGGATTAAATCCTGTAAAAAATCAACAAACCGATCAAGTTGTAAACCAATAGGATACACGTTATTCCCTTTTGTCTCACACGCCCCCAAATGATTTTGACAATTTATTCGACTATCGGTACATTCGTTTCCCATGAAAATAAGTTATTTATCCTACACGCAGGTAACAATCCGGAACTCTGTCAGAACTGAGAACAACTAACCAAGGGATGATCATGCAGAATATTGACATGCGCAAGATTTACAACTTTTGTCCTGTTGAACCAGTTCCAGATCCAGCAGCCTTACCAACGGGCGGAGACATTTATTACGAGTGTCTGGATTGCTCGATGATTGTTAATTCTCTGCCGTATATCAAGTCTGCCTGCTCTTGTGGCAATCTTGAAGGCGGTAGCGGCAAGCTTATGGTAAAAAAGCCATCGTCGGTACGGGTCGTGCGCGGAACACTAAAATAAACCAGATTTTTACCATACGCGCACGCTTCTTCACAACTTCAAAAAATCTCACGTGCGACCGAAGTAAATAGTACATCTTTGGAGTCAAAGTTTATATTTGATATCCTTTCTGTTTGTTGTTTCTACTGCTGACCCCATATTTCTTCTTAATAATCATTCAGTATCGCCCTGTCGCCGGAATTCCCATGGAAAGAGTATTGCTGACAGGCTATGGAATTGTTACCCTGCCATGGCTGGGAAAAACTATTGCCCCAAAATCTGGAAATGCTTTGCGTGGGTAAATTTATTCTGGTAATGATCTTGTTGCGCAATAATTGATTTTATAGTTAAGGAAAAACATGATTACTCTGTACGGAATTGAATGGTCACGCGCGAACTATGTACTGTTTACGCTGGTGGAACTGGGTCTTGATTTCCAGCACGTCAAAATAAATCCTTTTGAAGAAGAAAAGAACGCTCCCGACTATTTAAAGCTTAATCCACTGGCCCAGGTACCTACCCTGGTTGATGGGGATCTCGTGCTGACCGAGGCAATGGCTATTAATTTTTATCTGTCGAGAAAATATGGCGCTGAAAAACTGTGGGCTAATCGACTGGAAGATGAAGCACAGATCTACAAATGGAGCTTTTTCGCACTGACGCAAATGGAAGCATCATGCGTGGATCTTGTTCTCCACAGAAAAGTTTTTGCTGCCAAAGATAGAAATCCTGACATTGTTCAGTCGGCTGAAAAGAAACTGATAAAACTACTTGAAGTATTGAATAACCATCTGACTGGTAAAGATTTTCTGGTAGCCAATAAATTTACCGTTGCCGATATTAATATGGCGGGTGTTTTGTCCTATGCACTGGGTGGTAAGTTTGATTTTTTGCCCTATAAAAATGTAGCACGATATCTGGATGCTATCTTATCGAGACCTGCACGCAGGAAAGCAGAAGCTGCTTGATAGCAATGCCGGAAATTAACTCGTATTGCACTGATGAAGCTGTGATTCGTTACGCGCATCAAGTGGATGTCAGGTTCCGAATCACGACCCTGAAAACATTATTCTCAGCGATGTGGATGATCCTGTGGCATTAAAACCAACCATTTATAAACTCAAAATTGCGCTGACCGATCTCAATCGCAATCACTACGACACGCTCAATCTGACCATTGCCCAGCACCCATCCGAAACACTTGAGCGCATGATGGTGCGCATGCTCGCGTTTTGTATCAATGCACAAGAATCCCTGACACTCACCAAAGGATTGAGTACCGTAGAAGAACCTGACCTATGGGCACACACCCCGGATGGCCGGATTGCAGTATGGATCGATATCGGCGAACCCGCCCCGGAACGCATCAAGAAAGCCACTCGAATCGCCCAAACGGTCAAAGTGTATAGCTTTAATTCCAAATCGAATGTCTGGTGGAA
>JBBTCY010000195.1:0-9505 GCA_038043005.1 Pseudomonadota bacterium | reverse complement strand
ACCACCATATGTAGTTGTGTGACACTGATTTTATGCTTGGCAAGCATTGCAAGTGGTTGATCTATATAAACATAAAATTTATAGCTAGGTTTTGTAATCAGTAGGTCGGAGGTTCAACTCCTCTCAACAGCACCATAAATATGGGTACTGCAATTTAATATAACCAGGGAAATGGCGATTCACTCGAATTGATTTATTAGCTTCTATAAATTACAGCGTAGTGGCTGACAGCAGAACAGAGTTGGATTAATTACAGCTAAAAGAATTTACTCAAGCGGTTTACAAACAGTCCCTTCCAAGGGAAGAGCAATATTTCAGGAACAAGCCTCCGGCATTGCCGGAGGAAATTTGACTCAGAAGCCTAAACTGGCCAACAGATCATCAACTTGGTCCTGATCACAAACTACATCAGTTCGTTTTTCTGGATTGGTAACGGGCCCATTCATAAGCCCTTCATCTTCTGTCGATGATTTCTTTGCAGGTGCGTTGGCAAGTAATAATTGCACGAGATCTCTTTCCAGATTTTGTACCATACTTGTAATCTTTTTGATTACCTGCCCGGTCAGATCCTGAAAATCCTGAGCCATCATAATCTCCATTAATTGAGCATTTGTTGCATTGGCTTTCTCAGGAACATTATCAAGATAATGAAGTGTATCGATTAACAATGTCTTAAATTTTTCCGTGTCCATTCTGGATTGCTGTTCTTCTAGCGCCTGTTTCCATTGCCCTGAAAGCTGCATAGCATCAGCTGACAGTTTCTCTTGAATAGGCATAGCAATCTCAGTGGCAGTAAGCGTACGTTCAGCAGCTTGTTCTGTTTTTGTAGCAACATATGTCAATTTGTCTTGAGCCTCAGGTACTTCAGAGGCAATTAATTCGAGACGCTTATCGTAGCCGAGTTCACGCAAGCTATCATGGAGTGTTCGCGTTAATTGTCCAACTTGATCAATGACTTTTTTATCGGCAGTTATTGGCTCAGATTTTCTCGTCTTTTTTATAGCAACTAACGGCGTGGTTCTCGGTAATTCACAATGCTCGTTACTGATATCTTGAGATATTTCATCAACCTTTACTTTGCTAAGACGTTTAGTTTTCATTTTTGGACTCATTGGTTTGTTATGAAAAGAGGGGTCTTTTTTCTAAACTGATGCCTTTTTTTCCATATTCTGGAAAATCTTATTCAATTTCTCATCAAGGGTGGCCGCTGTAAAAGGCTTAACAATATAGCCACTTGCGCCTGCCTGCGCAGCAGCCACAATATTTTCTTTTTTTGCTTCCGCGGTTACCATTAACACAGGTATCTTTTTCAATGCTTCATTTGCACGTACATTCTGCAGCATTGTTAATCCATCCATATTGGGCATATTCCAGTCAGAAACAATAAAATCAAAATTACCATCTTGAAGTTTACGTAATGCTACTGCACCGTCTTCGGCCTCATCCACATTGACAAAACCAAGTTCTTTTAAAAGGTTGCGAACGATTCTACGCATTGTAGAAAAATCATCCACCACCAAGAATTTTAAATTTTTGTCAGGCATTTTATTCTCCATAATTAAATTTCTTTTCTAAAACTATCAAGATAGCTATAACGTTATAAACAATAGAATAATTTTATTAAAGCTTATTATTGTTATTTTATTACGACACTTTCATAAAAAAGTTTAGTTCACTCTTTAGAAAAACTGATTGTGCCTATTGAATTGATTAAAGATCTTATCGATATACTAATCAAGATTCTTGATATAAAAATAAAGGAGGATTGAATTTCTGGGGATTAAAGGTGTTGCAAGGTATATTCTCAAAGCATTTTTATAAAAACTTGCCAGGCCCTAGAGTTTTAGATATTAAGGCAATACTATAAATGCAATGCAGGATTTAGAGGCTGAATCAGCGTTGCCGATACCAATAGATAGATATTCCAATGCTGCAGATAATAATTAATGCAATGATTATCTGGTGTAAATATTCTTTGATGAGTACTTCATTTTCACCGATGTAATATCCCAATACTGTAAGAATAATTACCCAGATTCCCGCTCCTAAACTGGTATACAGGCAGAAAACAGAAAGATTCATTCTTGCCAAACCAGCTGGTATGGAAATATATTGACGAACCATGGGAATTAACCGACCGGTAAAAGTCGAGATATGCCCATGTCGCGCAAAGAAATCTTCCATTCTTTGCAGACTGTCTTCATTAAACATGACATATTTCCCATACCGTAACAGCAGCGGCCTTCCCAGCTTAATAGCCAAATAATAATTGACTAATGCTCCCAGCAGACTTCCCAGAAGTCCACACAATACAACCAATATGATATTCATTTCTCCTTTTGACGAAAGATATCCAGCCGGAATCATAACGACTTCACTCGGGAATGGTATAAAACTGGATTCAATCAACATCAAAAGGAAAATACCGGGATAGCCCAGACTGCCAATTGTCGCAACGGTCCAGTTAATGATTTCTACTAGCAAATTTAATGACCTTATTGGAGAAAATCACTGGGTTATTAGTCAATCAGAAAAAGCTTTCTGATTTTATACAACGGCGCCATCATCCTGCTGCGGTTTCTTCTCCAGCTTGACGAGATCTTCGCGCTTCACACCCAGTAACATGATGATTGAACTGCCAACCATAATGGAAGAATAGATGCCAAATAGAATGCCGATAGTTAGCGCCAGAGAAAAATAATGCAATACTTCTCCACCAAATAACAGCATGGAAATTACAACCATTTGCGTACTGCCATGCGTAATAATGGTACGCGACATGGTTTGTGTAATGGCATTGTCAATAACCTGAGTAACTGTCGCTCTACGTAATTTCCGGAAATTCTCACGGATACGATCAAAAATAACGACGGATTCATTCACGGAGTAGCCTAGAATCGCCAGCACCGCAGCCAGAACAGTCAGTGAGAACTCCCACTGAAAGAATGAAAAAAATCCCAGTATGATGACAACGTCATGCAAATTGGCGATGATACCGGCTATGCCAAATTTCCATTCAAACCGTAACGCCAGATAAACCACGATACCCAGTGAAACAAATAACAGTGCCAATGCTCCGTTTTCCAGTAATTCCTTGCCGACTTGTGGACCAACAAATTCAACGCGACGCATCTCGATAGATGAGTCGGATTTTTTAAGTGCTTCCAGAACCGTTTCAGATAGCTGTGCACTGGAAAATTCTGGTTTAACCGGTAGTCGGATCAGAACATCATGAGAAGTACCAAAATTTTGCACACTGGCATCCGGCATTTCCAAATCAGCTAATACAGTCCTGATTTTATTAAGATCAGCTGTTTGCTGATAACTTATTTCCAGTACTGTACCTCCTGTAAAATCTACGCCAAGATTGAGCCCTTTCGTAGCAAGAAAGAAAACTGACAGAACAAACGTCAATATCGAGATAACAGCGCCAGTACGTCGCCAGCGCATGAAAGGGATATTGCGACTAAATCTAAAAAATTCCATGGTAAATTCCTTTTAACTGAGACCTGTTGTTTTATTGACTAAGATGTTTGAGGCTTGCGTTTACCCCGAGCTTTCACGCCGGCTTTGTCACCCACTTTTGTTTTAACTTTGGTCTCAATATCAGTTTTAACAGGTGCTTCTGTTTTTCCTTCTACATAATCACTTGTTTTGGCCTGAGTGCTCAGATCTTCCTGATCTTTACCTTTTCTGTCGGAAATCACTTTCTCGCTGTGATCAATTTTAGTTCTGGTTTTTCCTGCATTGTCGCTTGCTTTTGGTATCCAGATCTTTCCGATGGGAACACTATCCAATCTACGACGACTGCCGTACATTAAATTCACCATGCCGCGTGATACAAAAGTGGCAGTAAATACGGAAGTTAAAATACCTAAACAAAGCACTACTGCGAATCCTTTAATAGGACCTGAGCCAAATGCAAATAACGCAATACCTGCAATCAGCGTCGTAATATTGGAATCCACGATCGTATCAAATGCACGCTCATAGCCCGCATGGATTGCCGATTGTGGTGAAATCCCAGCACGCAGTTCATCACGAATACGCTCATTAATCAGTACATTTGCATCAATGGCCATACCCACAGTCAGCGCCAGCGCAGCCATTCCAGGTAGTGTCAAGGTAGCCTGCATGATAGATAACAAACCAATCAGCAGTAACACATTGACACTGAGGGCGATGATGGAAATAACACCGAACGACGTATAGTAAGCGATAATAAAAATAGCAATCGCCAGAAATCCATAGAGTGTCGAGTTGAAGCCTCGGGCGATATTATCGGCACCAAGGCTTGGACCAACGGTACGCTCTTCTATAATATCCATCGGAGCAGCCATAGCACCCGCGCGTAATAACAAGGCAACGTCTTTTGCCTCTACGCTGGACATTCGCCCACTGATCTGAACTCGTCCGCCACCAATTTCCTCACGAATAACCGGTGCTGTGATCACCTCAGCCTTATTCTTCTCAATCAGCAGAATAGCCATTCTTCTACCGACATTTTCACGTGTCAATTGTTTAAAAATACGCGAACCGCTGCTATCCAGATTAATATGCACAGCAGGCTGATTATCCTTATCAAAACCAGGCTGCGCATCAGTAATACGTTCCCCTGTCAGCAGCACCTGTTTCTTGACCAGGAGTGGACTGCCCCCCCGTTCTTCATATAGTTCCGTACCAAATGGGACCTGGCCACGCAAAGCCGCGTCAAGATCCTTTTCATCATCAACCATGCGAATTTCCAGGGTTGCCGTACGCCCCAGAATTTCTTTTGCCTTGGCAGTATCCTGTACGCCTGGCAATTGCACGATGACACGATCCGCACCTGCTTTCTGGATGATCGGTTCAGCTACACCCAGCTCATTAACGCGATTACGCAGCGTAGTAATATTTTGCATGACTGCTGAATCCTTCATGCGAACCTGAGCTTCCGGTTTGATGGAGGCAGTCAAATGAAATCGGCTTTCAACGTCTTCTTCAGTAAATTTAAGATCCGGGTAGTTTGTACTTAATTCAGCAATTGCCTTGGTGCGTGACTCAATATCACGAAATTTAAGAATCAGCTTCGTACTCTGTTTTTCAAGTCCGTTATAATGAATCTTATGCTCACGCAGACTGCTGCGAATGTCGGCACTGTATTGCTCCAGTGACTTATTCAGTGCACCGTCCATATCCACTGCCAGCATGAAGTGAACGCCGCCTCGCAAATCAAGCCCCAGATACATTGGCAACGCGCCAAGATCCGTTAACCATTTGGGAGAATTCGGCAGCAGGTTCAACGCAACGATAAAATCATCACCGAGGGTTGATTGTAAAAGGTCTTTTGCCTTGATCTGTGTATCCGTATCAACAAAGCGCGCCTTAATACTATTTCCTTCCAGCAGAATTCCATCGGTTGTAATGTTGGCTTTTTTTAATGCGTCTTCTACTCGCTGCATCAAAGCTGTATCAGTACTTACAGAAACTCTTAGAGGAGAAATCTGTACAGCTGGAGATTCTCCGTAAAAATTCGGTAAGGTATAGAGCGATCCGAGCAGAATTGAAACCGCAATAATCAGATATTTCCAAAGTGCGTAGCGGTTCATGATTATTATTTAGAAATTGATAAAAAGATAAATATTATGTGAAAAATGTAAACCGTTAAGAATTCATGGTGATTATCACGAATCATTACTTCTTTTCGTTGCTCGCAGTGATTTCCTCTGTGACTTCTGATGGCTCTTCTACTTTCTGGGTTTCTTTATTTTCTTCTGCAGAAGTTGATTTTATTGCCTTATTTTTCTGAGATTTGCCACCTTTTGATGGCTCAATACTCTTTAATGTTCCTTTCGGCAGCAATGTTTGAACAGATGATTTAAGGACAGTAACTTCCAGGCCAGGTGCTATCTCAACAATGACATAACTTTCACTGACATTAACGATTACACCCAATATACCGCCATTGGTAATGACCTCATCACCTCTTTGCAACCCTTCGATCATTAGTTTCTGTTCTTTGGCACGCTTGGCTTGCGGGCGGATGAGTATGAAGTAAAAAATAATAAGTATGCCGAATAACGGCAATAGCGACATCAGATCCGCCCCCGCTTGTGCAGGGGCAGCAGCCTGGGCAAATGCTTCACTAATTAACATGGTATTTCTCCGGGAGCTATGATTTAAAAAAGGCACATATTAGCATGATGCTAGCTTATGCCTGAAATTCTCGTGCATATTCTTCAAATTGTCCATTCTCAATCGCGGCACGAATGTCTGTCATCAGTTGTTGATAGTAGAATAAATTATGGACAGTATTGAGATGCGCGCCCAGCATTTCGTTAATACGCTGCAAATGGTGAAGATAGGCACGGGTAAAGTGACGGCAGGTATAGCAGCCACACTCTTCATCCGGTGGTGCGGTATCCAGCCGATATTGACTATTGCGCAGCTTGATAAGTCCATGTCGGGTATATAGCCAACCATTGCGCGCATTGCGTGTTGGCAGCACGCAATCAAACATATCTATCCCCTGCCCCACCGCATTGACAATATCAGATGGTGTGCCCACACCCATAAGATATCGTGGCTTGTCGGGCGGAAGAAGCGGTGCTGTATGCTTGAGGATACGCATCATATCCGCTTTAGGCTCACCGACCGATAACCCGCCGATCGCGTAGCCATCAAAACCAATCGCGCTTAACCCGTTAAAAGAATCATCGCGCAAACATTCATGCATGCCACCCTGTACAATACCAAACAAGGCGTTGGGATTATCATCATGCGCTTTTCTGGAACGTTCAGCCCAGCGTAAACTGAGTTCCATGGATAAACGTGCCATGGTTTCATCTGCCGGAAATGGCGTACACTCATCAAATATCATGACAATATCCGAGTTCAGTGTTCGTTGAATACGCATGGATTCTTCAGGTGTGAGAAAACAACTGTCCCCATTGACAGGCGATCTGAATTTAACACCCTGTTCGGTAATTTTCCGCAACTCCCCCAGACTGAATACCTGAAAACCGCCTGAATCCGTCAATATCGGACCTTGCCAACCCATAAAATCATGCAGCCCGCCGTGGGCCGCGATGACTTCCAGTCCAGGCCGCAGCCACAAATGGAATGTATTGCCCAACACAATTTGCGCGCGCGTTTCCTGCACTGCAGCCGGTGACATTCCCTTGACTGCACCGTAGGTCCCGACCGGCATGAAGGCTGGTGTCTCCACGGTGCCGTGCGCCAACGTCAACGTGCCGCGACGGGCTTTCTGATCCGTGCAATGCAACTTAAATTTCATAATTTCTTCTCAATCAACATCACATCGCCATAGCTAAAAAAACGATACCGTTCCGTAACTGCATGGTGATAGGTACGTCGAATATTCTCCATGCCACCAAAAGCCGAGACCAACATCAATAATGTGGAACGCGGCAAATGAAAGTTAGTCAATAACCGATCCACGATCTGCACATGATAACCGGGCGTAATGAAAATATTAGTACCTCCATAACCAGCAACCAGTCGACCATCATTCATCAGAACGCAGGCCTCCAGCGCACGCAGCGATGTTGTACCGACTGCAAGCACCCGACATCCAGCCGTTTTAGCTTGTGTAATAGCCTGAATGGTTGTGGAAGGAATATGAAATGATTCGCTGTGCATGGTATGGTCAGCAACATTCTCAACACGCACAGGCTGAAACGTTCCCGCTCCGACATGCAAGGTGACATAGGCGATGATGACACCCATCGCCTGTAATCGGAGCAACATATTTTCATCAAAATGCAATCCGGCGGTAGGCGCTGCAACAGCACCGGTATTTCTGGCATAAACCGTTTGATAACGGGCCTCATCAGCAATTGTTGCCTGGCGGGTAATGTACGGTGGCAGCGGCAACTGTCCATAACAATCCAATAATTCAGCAGCCGTTTTTATGTGCTCAAAATACAACGTATAAAACGCTTGATCCCGTGACAACACGGTTGCAGTGAATGCATCAGCAAGCCAAAGTTGTGAACCGATCTTTGGGGCATGGCTGGCACGTATAACTGCCAAAACATGCCGATCATCCAGCACCCGTTCAACCATCACTTCAATCTTTCCGCCACTACTTTTGGTACCAAACAGGCGCGCTTTAATCACCCGCGTATCATTAAATACAACAACATCCCCCGCCTGCAGATAATCAGGCAAATCAGTAAACATGACATCTTGCAGGTAATCATTCACTCCATTCAGATAAAGCATACGACTACTGGTCCGATGTTCAACGGGAAACTGCGCGATCAATTCATCTGGCAGATAAAAATCAAAATCCTGAGTCTTCATCCCGCTATTATACTGATGCAAAATGTTTTCGCCCATTCAGCTTGCTGTAGCACAGGTTTTCAGTGATAATTGCGCCTTCTGTCAGTATGGAAACCAACCTGATCGATTTGCCGGGATGGCGGAATTGGTAGACGCACGGGACTCAAAATCCCGCGAAGGCGACTTCATGGGGGTTCGATTCCCCCTCCCGGCACCAATAAATACGCCATTCTCCAGCTTTCAATAAGTAATATTCTGTTACGCAGATTCCTGATCTGTTCCGCATTTAATAAAAACTCCATAAATCTCTCAACTTGCTGCGCTGTCAGCTGGTTCCAGCGTGTTGTTGTCGTTTGATGCGCATCGGGATAAAAATGCGCTCCATACCCAGACGCTGTAAACCGTGGACACCATCAACCAAAGTCAGATCAAGCCAGAATGCTTATAACCATGGAATGAACAGGTTACAGAAACAAATCAGGGGCATAAAAAAACCGACAAAAGGTGGTAGATATAATTCATAACTAATTTAATAAGTTACTTTGCTTTTATAGAATATGCTTTCACTATGAAAAATACTGCCTTATTAAGTCTGCGCTATTTTACTTACCCACATTTCCTGTGGATAAGTTTGTGGAGAAGTCTTTTATCGGTTGATTAACCCATGGAGCGGTAAGGACAATTTTAAGCCTGATTAATAATACGACAGTTAAATTATATTATAATTATCATAATGTTATAATTACATCCAAGTCGCGCACAATCCGAGCTGAAACAATATTTATATTTCATCCGGTTTGTGCATTAATTTAAAAGTCAAGTATTTTTATTCCTTGATAAATCGACGAAACTGGTAATACTCACCTATCCAGATTAATATTCAGTCATTAAGAAATTATTTAGCCTGCAACGGATAATGATGGATACTCAGGATGAGTGAAGAAAAAACGCAGGACTGGAACAAGAAGCGCATTCTGATGGCCATCGTAGGCGTCATGATTCTTACAGTTGTTCTTGTTTTGGCAGATAACGTGCTGATAACCATAGGTGCTATTATTTTAGGTGGTGTTACTGCTGCCATGCAGGACACGATTAAGCAAATTATAAAAGACCTATTTGCCCCATTCTTGAAGTCAGATTCTGCAAGCGATAATCCAACGCCGCCAGCAGGAAAACCAACAATCCATTTTGACCATCATGCGCAAGTCGGACAGATTGG
>JBBTCY010000194.1:0-2179 GCA_038043005.1 Pseudomonadota bacterium | reverse complement strand
TTCCAGGCATAACTTAAAGAGCTGCTCTGACTGGTAGCCACTGTAACGCCATCGATGATCAAAACCATCTGTGTAACTGCCTGATTATCACTGGCCGATACATTGACCATTTGTTTGCGTGCAACGGTCATGCCATCGGTGAGATTAAAGCTGGTAATGACTGGTGGGGTGGTATCCTTACTCACAGTGACTGATACGGTATTGGACGAACCTGAATTCCCTGCGGCATCGAAGGCTTTGGTGGTGAGAGTATAAGTACCCTCAGTCAAGTTTGTGGTATTCCAAGAGAAGGTAAAGGGAGACTGAGTATTGGTCAGAACTTTCACGCCATTAACATACAACTCGACCTGAGTGACGCTGACATTGTCGGATGTACTGACATTCACTGAAGTGGTACCCGAAACGCTGCCGCCAGTTGGTGAAGTAATTGAAATAGTCGGTGCCTGGCTATCGGTTGTGGCGTTATTGCTGACAGTGACTGTCACACTGGCGGAATTGCCTTGATTTCCCGCAGCATCGAAGGCATGGGCGGTTAAGTTGTAGTCGCCATCGACTACAGTCGTGGTATCCCAGGAGAAAGCGAAAGGTGATTGGTTGTCAGTGATGATAGTTTGTCCATTGAGGCGCAACTCAATCCGAGTGACGCCGACATTATCGGAGTAACTGACATTAATCGGTACGATGCCGGAAATCTTGCCACCGGTCGGCGAAGCGATTGAGACAGCTGGTGCTTGGGTATCTTTGCTGATGGACGCAAGTGCTGCTGCGACAGCGGCACTTGCACTGACGCGACCGGCGCCATAATATTGATCATAGCTGGGATCGCCTAGATCGACTGCGGTAGACTGGATTAGTTTATCCACATCGGTAGGGGTTAGGGTATTATTAGCTGAAAACATGAGAGCAACAGTTGCGGCTGTAATAGGACTGGAAAAGGAAGTGCCAGAAACATAACCGTATCCGCCACCCCTTAGAGTCGTATAGATACTCACGCCAGGAGCAGAGACATCGACATAGGCCCCATAACTGGACCAACTGGGGCGCACATCACTGCTGTTTGTAGCGGCTGCTACTAGAAGTGAATCACTGGCTGGATAATTATTCAATGTGCCGCTGTTACCGGCAGCTGCTACGACTACGCCACCTTTGCTGCGCATGTAACTGGCGGCAGATTTTACAGTCGAACTACCGGACAAGCCATCGAAGCTAAGATTAGCCACCTTGGCTCCATGATCAGCTGCCCAGTATAAACCCTGAGAAATGCTACTGGCGTACCCGTATCCATTAAGGTCAGTAACACGTATGGGCATGATACTGGACATCCAGGAAACCCCAGTGCTACCCGCGCTATTGTTGGCTGCTGCCGCTGCTGTACCCGCAACCATTGTGCCATGGCCATATACATCGCTGGTATTGGAATTACCATCAAAAGTATTCCAGCCGGGTACCATATTAGCTGCTAAATCGGGATGATTGCCATCCACTCCGCTATCTAATATAGCGATGACTACCCCATTACCGGTAGCAATATCCCATGCAGTAGTCGCCTGTATTTTTGGCAGCGCCCAACTATTACTAAATGATGGATCGGTGACAGCTAGACTGGACGTGAATATCAGATCTAACTCAACATCTTTTAGCCTGAAGTCTTTTTTTAATTCATGCATGACATTGACTTCATCAACACCACCTGGTAGCTCTACTATGTGAAAATTAAGCTCTTTAACATGGTGTTTGGATTGAGCGCCATGGTGTTTTAATAACTTCTCAAGTTGCTGAGGAGGCAAACCGGCGCGTGGTGTTACTAATAGACGGCCTTTGACCCAGCCCCTGCTGGATTGGATATAGGTAGGAGTATCACTCTGTGTGGATATTAAGGATTCTCCTGAGTCGCTGGCAGTTGATGCAGCATGGCTAATGCTGATGTATCCAGCTAATGAAATGATAAATAGCAGTGTGTATAGAAAGTGAAGTATCATTTTTGTGTAATAACTATGACTACTATTAGAGGGTTGGCTTGGGGACAGGTGAGGCATATTGGACTCCTTGTACATTAATCAAATCAGACTCAGACTCAGACTCAGGCTCAGGCACAAGAACACATGCTTCCATTACGTATCGATAGATAGCTGGTTCCGGTAACCCCGCTACCTAATTAAATAGTAGGCCGGAAGCTTTG